>NZ_JBOCCY010000007.1:0-250756 GCF_050586445.1 Bacillus coreaensis | reverse complement strand
TAGTACACTTGGCGAACCCTTCAGTAGCCCTTTAGGGTTTGGTCAGTAACAAAGGCTTTTAGCCGCAGAGAAAACCACCCGTTCTCACGGGTGGTTTTTATTTCCAGACTTGTTCTAGCTTATCGGCATAAATACCAATTGCCCTTCTATCTTCTATCGTCTCTATTCATTCACTCCCTAATCAAATTGTATGCGCATACATTCTATTCCTTCAAATTGTTTCTATGTTTATTATATTGCTAATCTACTAATATGAAATATAATACAATTATAGCATGTACCTACCATTTTTTTCTTCTGTGGCAGGACAATTGCCCATTTTATCGATTATTTACCTATCTAAAATAAGGGGGTATATATAATGAATCCACGTCATGTGGTGTTGTTTACTCAATTGGAAAGCTATCGAAGGGAGTTGTTGGGAGTTTTAAAGGATATATCGGAAGAACATTCGGAAGTCATACCTGAAGGGTTCAAGAATAATATTCGTTGGAATCTTGGACATATTTATCTTGATCAATATCTATGGATCCAAGCGGTTACGAAAGAGAAAACAGGCGTGCCGGAGCAATTTCAAACATGGTTTGGATATGGATCAAGTCCAGCAAGCTTTGAAAAAGGCACTCCTTCTTTCCAAGAGTTAAAGGAATTACTAAGAAAACAGCCTTTAAAGATCAGGGAAATGTACGGAGAAAGATTAGAAGAAGAATTTCCATCAACAGAGATGGGTATGTATACGATTGAACAAGTACTTATTCGAACGATCTTCCATGAAGGCTTACATATACAAACGATTTTAGATATAAAGAAGTTTCTATAAAACATGTAAAGACCGCAACTATTCCGAAGAGATGGATGCGGTCTTTGTATAAGATATTCCCTAACTTACCCACTTTACGGTATCCATTAGTGATACATAGACATCACTTTCTCTATATCATCCATTAATTGGCTACTTTCCTCTCTGGAGAGACGTAGGGGCATTTGATCATATAAGGTAATGATTTGTTCGATAATGGTGCCATTCAAAAACATATCTTCACTCCTCAAAGTTCGATACGTTAATATACCCTTAAAATGACTATCGTATTTTTACAATTTACGATACCATTCAGCCGCTGCTTCTACTTCATCTGCCGTAAGCTGGTGTCCACGATTCTCCCAGTGAAGCTCTACTTTTGCATTTGCACCTTCTAAAAGCTTTTGAAGCTCAGTTGATTCTTCCGGTGAGCAAATAGGATCATTAGTCCCCGCACCGATAAACACCGATGTTCCTTCCAAATTAGGAAGCTCGATTCCTCTCAGAGGGACCATTGGATGGTGTAACACGGCAGCCTTCAAGGCATTTTCATAGTGGAATAACATACTGGCCGCAATGTTCGCACCATTTGAATATCCAATGGCTACGATGTTGTTACGGTCAAAATCGTATTTTTCAGCCGCTTCATCTAGGAAATCATTTAACTCTTTTGTACGAAAAATTAAATCTTCAATATCAAAAACCCCTTCAGCTAAACGTTTAAAGAATCGGGGCATGCCATTCTCTAGAATATTTCCTCGCACACTTAACACACCCGCAGAATCATCAATCATCCCAGCAATAGGCAGTAAATCTAATTCATTTCCCCCTGTACCGTGAAGCAATAACAAAGTTGGTTTTTGTGGGTCTTTCCCCTTTTGATAAATATGTTTCATTCGTTTTTCTCCTTTCAACACACCATGTTATTTTGGTCTTTCCATCGAAAAGATGTCACCTATTTTGGCATAATTGGTTCCGGCTAGTCGACTTACCGCTCTCAGGGCTCGTGGATCAATCTTCCCCTCGTGATAAATGGCAGGATCGATGTGAAACTGAACGATTTTTCCAATAATCAAATCACACCCAGGTGCCTCTCCTCCCCCTAACTCAAGCGACTGCTCTAACGTACACTCGAACCGGATTTTCGCCTCCGTTATTCCTGGCACAGCAACTTTTACACTGTTCACTGGAGTTAATTGAGCAAGTTCAATTTCACTTTCATCTGGAGGAACAGATGCTGCAGTTTCGTTTATTTTTTGTACATTTTCTTCATCAACCACATGAATTACAAATTCCTTTGATTGATGAATGTTTCTTGCTGTATCCTTTTGTTTTCCACCAGATCTTTGTATCGACAAGGAAATCATAGGAGGATTGGAGGATACAATGTTAAAGTAGCTGAAAGGAGCACCGTTTAGCACTCCCTTTTCCGATAATGAGGTAACAAATGCAATCGGTCTTGGGATAATACTACCGATTAATAACTTGTAATTTTCCCTTTCGGACAATGCTGACGGATCAATGGAAAGCATGTAATCAATCCCCTCGTCTTATTTTAGCTCTTACTTCAAACGGAAGTCGTACCCATTTGCCGACGCCCAATTGGTATTTGTTTTAAATCAATCATGTTACCGATGTACTACATAGGAAGTAACCCCACTTGACCGTAACCTACTACCACCAGATAAAATAACTTGAAATTAAATATCTCGATTTAAAGATATAATAAAATAGAAAATATTTTAAGTCAAGAGCTTTTATAACATAATAGCCAAAGATGTACTGAACTAAAGTTCATATAACTTTGGCTATTTTGCGTATTTAAATGGAATATCAAACTGCGCAATTAAGAAAATGATAATTAACAAAGAGATAATGTATGCTGGAAGTGGTTTATTATGATGTAAAGCAATAACCGAAAACATCACAATGTCAAATAGAAATGAATATAGTAAGGTCCAATCATTTTGATACGATATTCTGTCAAACATGTGTAAAATCCATTCAACGAAAATATAAATTCCTGACCAAACAAATATGTAAAGGATACGGTGAAGCCATTTCTCAGGGAAGTGGGAAAGAAATAAAAAGATACTTAAAGGCATCGTGTTTATTGCATAAATAATGACAACCATTCCATGACTATAAAGAAAATCAGGATGAAATTTCCACAATGTATATTCTTGTACGATATATTCATACAGCAAACCACCTGTGGAAACAAATAACATACTGGGATGATATTCACGCCAGTTTTTCCCTTTCCCCCACTTCATCGCTGCCAAGATCGTTAGTATGGCAATAGTAACGTGCATACCCACTATCCTCTCAAGTGTTTGTTCACAGTTTAACCTAAAGAAACTCCTTTAATGTACAAATTTTATGTTTAAACATAAGATTCTAAACTGAATAAGAAAGAGAAATACTGGAACAATATGTGAAGAATCGTCGAGCATGGGAGGCAAAATTAGATGAATGAAAATAAAAATCAACAAAACTCTTCGTTGAACAATGATAAACAAGAATTACAAACTAAAAACGAAATAAACACCGACCGAAACACTTCATCACAAGAAGATGGTTTCCGATATGATTATGATGACTCTTCAGATGTGTAAAATAAGTGTTTGCCCTATATTTGAAAAAGGACGTTAAACCATCAATTCAACGTCCTTTTTCACTAGAAACACAAAAATGAGTTACCTAAAGCAACTCATTTAGTAGATTAATGGGAAGGAAAGAAAATCATTTGCACAATAAATATTACTCCAAAAACATATAAAATTGGATGAACTTCTTTACCTTTGCCGCTTACCAATTTCATTAAGGGATACGTAATGAATCCAATGGAGATCCCCGTCGCAATACTAGCTGTTAATGGCATAGTGAGAATGATGGCAAACGCAGGAAAGGCTTCATCAAAGATCTTCCAGTTGATTTTTGATAACCCCTCCATCATATAACAGCCAACGATAATTAATGTAGGAGCTGTTATCGCAGGTAGTGATGAAATCGCAGACACAATAGGCGAAAAGAATAATGCCAATAAAAACAAAATGGCCACTACCATTGAAGTTAAACCAGATCGCCCACCAGCAGCTACCCCAGTTGATGACTCAATATACGCGCTTGATGGACTTGTTCCTAAGGTTGATCCTACTGTTGTAGCTACCGCATCTGCCATTAGAGCAGATTTTACCTTTGGAAGATTACCGTTCTTCATCAGTCCAGCTTGTTCTGCAACACCAATCATCGTGCCAGTTGTATCAAAAATCGTCACGAGTAAGAAGGCAAAAACAACCGTATACAACCCGTTTGAGAAAACACCCATGATATCTATATCAAAAAAGACCATTGGTGGTGGAGTTGCAACCACTCCATCAAATTTTAATTCGCCTGTAAAGTAACCAATCACAGCTGTTACAAGCATTCCAATGAACAATGCACCATTCACTTTTCGTGCAATCAAAATAAGTGTTACAAACAATCCGACGATAGATAAAATCGTTACCGGTTGATGAAGATCCCCAAAAGCTACTAAATTACCTGGATTCGCAACGACAATTCCCGCCATTTTTAATCCGATAAAGGCAATGAAAAGACCAATTCCTGATGTAATCCCATATTTTAAAGAAGCCGGAATGGAATGAATTAATGTTTCTCGCAACTTCGTAAAAGATAATAATAGAAATAACACACCTGCTAAAAACACAGTTCCAAAAACAACTTGATAACTGATCCCATGAACAGCTACTACACTTGTGAAGTAAGCATTCATTCCCATCCCTGGAGCAATGGCGATAGGATATTTTGCAAATAGAGCCATGATCAACGTACCGATAACGGCTGAGGCAATCGTCGCCACAAACACTTGATTAAAAGGTACTCCTGCCGCCGAGAGAATTGCAGGGTTTACAAAAATGATATACACCATCGTAAAAAAGGTAGTGATTCCTGCGAGAACCTCTGTTTTTACATTTGTTCCTAATTCCTTTAACTGAAAAAAGCGTTCCATAAATCCTCCTAAAAAATAAAAATTCCTAACTATAAATGGGTAGACTTCTCCTACCCATTCGTAGTTAGGAATTAACGGTTCCTAGTAGAGACTCTTAGACCATATTTCTAAGAATATACGAATGAAAAATCACAACAAAATGTATTATATACGAACCTTTAACATCCGTAAACATTTATTGTTCGTATTTTACTCATATTCCACAAAATTTCTTTTAAACTACTTCATAAAAAAAGAGAAAGCTCATGCTTCCTCCTAAAACCACTTCAACTTCAATACATCCTTAAAGAAATCTTCAATACTTGTTGTTTGTCTATTGTTATAGCTTTTTCTAACCGTTTCTAACAACCATGCCGGAATGGTTTTTCCATCTATTAAACGATAATATTCCTCGTATCCTCTTTTTAAATGCTCCCAACGACCATCATCTCCAGGTAATAAATATTCAGATACATCGATAATTTTCACTTTACCATCTTGTAATAGAATATTTTTCAAGTGAATATCTCGAGGATTTAATCCTTTGTTTTTTGCGTAAGCTCTCGCTTTATCCACCTCTTGAATCACCTGTGATGGAATATGAATCCCTTGCTGAAGACATTCGTAAAGTGTGATGCCTGATTCATAACTTACAACTAAATACCGGTCTCTAGCCTCATAGCAGGTCGAAAAATAAGGAGAAGATCCCAGTTTTTCATACACCTTTGCTTCTATCTGAATTTTTTCTAATTTATCATCAGCAAACAGTTTATATGCATAGGCTGGCGCTTGAATATATTGAAAAACAGCTGCATCCGTACCAACACCAATACACTTCAATTCTTTAACATTCCCATGAATTGAAACGGGTTGATTATTTGGATTCGAAGTAATAGTTATATGGGACAGGAGCTCATCAACAATTTCACATTCTTTTTCCATATTCAGCCCCCTATCTATCTTGAAATCTATTTTGTTAGGGTATCACAATCATTCAAGTTAATAAAATATTATGACCTGTCATATAATGGACAACCCGTTAATAGGTATTTATTATCTTGGAGGTGGTTTGAGTGAACGAAAATAAAAAATTAGCCATTGAGCTTGCAAAAGCATTAATTCAAAATAACCATGTGAAGCCACGTTTCAGTCACACAAGAAACAATGACATCGGAGATGAGAACTCAATTGAATACCTAATTGGGGATTCTCGCTATTCGTTTTTAGACATTGTATCCCATTATTTAGACAATATTGAACGCATTAAGAAGTGGAGCTAGTTGCCAATACCTTATTAAAATATATTCTATAAAAGCACACAAATTCGTTGATAAGGATAAGTTATCCTTTTTAGTAAAAAGACGAATATTTCTAAAGGAACTCCTAAAAATAGAATGAAAGGATGTGCTTTTATGAAAAATGAGACAGTAATTACAGAACTAAATGCCCTACTAAAGGGTTCTTACATGGGGATCCGCTCGATGGAGCACTATATTGAAAAGGTCGCTGATGAGGAACTCAGAAGGCATTTTCAGTCAATGCAACAGGAAACAAAGCACAATGCCCAAATACTTGCCGAACGGATTCAAAATTTAAGTGGTGTACCAGCTGATAGCGAAGGGATAACAGGAGCCATGCAAGGCTATCTACATCGCATGATGCTTTCAGAGGACCCTAAAGATATCCTTGAGGATGCCTTAAAAGGTGTAGATGATTATGGTGTACACTATTCAGAAGAACTTGTAAGAGGAGACTTAGATCCAGAAAGCAAACAAATTGTTAAAGAAGTCATTGATACCAATCGAAGACATGCTGACTTTTTAAGACAATTACTACAACAGTAGACCATCTAAGTGAGAAGATGGTCTTTTTTTCGTCCAATCCTTTACCCAATTATACCTATTCCTACATTAGATATATCGGTATCAGAGACAATCGTATCCTTCACTCGTAACTTGATTTCATCTACCACGCATTTCCTTTTTCTATATTATTATCTTTTTAGAAATTAATGAAACTAATTTATTTTTCTTACGTATGAACATTACAAGGAATTAATACATTGATCAATTTATATATAACCGTATTGGTCAAAACATTAAATGAGTATATGGCGGTCTTCTTTTAGACTAAAATAAATCCTATTGACGCGAATTAAGTTGATATATTATCATACTTATACAGTCATCTTAGTTACAACTGAACAATAATTTATATACTCCAAAGGGGAGTAGCTAACAGTTATGTCGACATTACGTGATTACAATCACCGGCCTAACTGGCAACGAATTTGTTGTTTGCGAGACCTTTGCCATCTGGTAAAGGAACTATATGAAACCCAGCCTTTATCATTTATGATAGAGGCTTTTATTTACTTTAGTTTATCCATAAAATGGAGGGTGTCAATTGTTTAATATATTTACTACTCTACTTAAAGCCGGTTCACCAACTGTTGACCTTAAAATTAAGCAGCCATCTGCACAAATCGGTGAGACGATATCAGGTTGTTTTTATTTACATGGGGGCCGAAAAACTCAAAAAGTTAAGAGGCTTGAATGTAGTTTAGTTAAAGAATACGCCGATGGAAGCTTCGATACGGTTGAAGAAGTGACAACCATCTTAATGTCTAAACAATTAAGTGAAAATGAAACGCTCGAATTCCCTTTCACTTTTGTCATAACAGATAAATTCCAACCAACCACAAGTAATATTACCTATCGATTTCATACAAATCTTGTCTACTCAGACAACCTGACAAGTAAAGATCATGATGAACTGGTTATTCTTACTTCAGAAGCAAATGATTAATTATGTTGGGGAGGCTATTGCCTCCCTACGTATTTTTTCTGCCTTTTGCAGAATTTTCTTTTGCATGTGCTTCGTGTTCAGCAACGATAGCTTCAGCTGGAATATGGTTATTTTTTTTCGGGCGATTCGCTTGTGCACGATGTTTTTTTCCCATGTTAATCCCTCCATGCTACTTTTATTTTTTTTAAGCATGTGCTCAAATAGGATTCGACATCCTACAACATATCTTCCCTCAATAAAAATAAAGCATTCACATCTCATTCATTACCTGAGATTATATTAAATTCCACTTCTTTTCCATTGCTATAAGCTTTCAAATACTCATATTTTTTATTTACATTTACTTTATACAATAACTCACGGTCTAGATAATGATTGGTATAATCAGTGGTAGTTTCTGTGTTATAAATAATCTGTAGTGTATCTCCATTTTCTGCAACATCGAAATCAGTAATATAGAAAGCAGACTCACCCTGTTTTACATTGGCCCTATTCAAATACACATAAACTCCCTTTTCGGAATCAAAGTAAACATTTACTCCATTTTCATACTCGAGATCACTAATAAAAGATTGGATCTCTTGCTTCACATCTTTTTTTTCGACTTGAGAATAAGATAGACTCGAGCTACACCCAGATAGTAAACCTGATAATACTAGTATCAATAAGAACTTTTTCATGTATACTCCCCTTTCTTATTTGCATAAAGAGTATTTATTACATAATCTATATATTTACCTTCATTTTACCATTTTGAGACAAAAAGCTCCCTTAAAAGAAAAGGACGTTAACCTCTTAAGATTAACGTCCCAACTAAAACATGTTAAATCGTCCATTCCAATAACACCCCGGCGTGAGTTAATCCTCCACCGAAGCCATATAACAAAATTTTGTCACCCTGTTTAATTTTCCCCTCCGTTACCCCTTTATCCAGTGCAAGAGGGATTGTTGCTGCAGAGGTATTCCCGTATTCCACTAAGCTTTTTAGTGTTTTTTCTATCGGAAATTGGCTTCTTTCACAAATGGACTCAATGATTCTAAGATTCGCACTGTGTGGTACAAACCAATCAATTTCTTGTAAGCTTATTTCTGTTTTTTCTAGTACGGACAACATCCCTTTTGGAACCGTATTAACAGCCCATTTATATACTTCTCGCCCATTTTGTGTAATGTTTCCTGTTGCCGTTAGGCTTTCTCCGTTTATACTCTCAGACAGATCGGTACAGTATAAGTTCTTCCCTAGTTCCCCTTGTGAACCTAAATGTGAGGAGAGGAAACTTGGACTATCTTCATTATATTCCACAAGAACCGCTCCCCCACCATCACCAAATAAAACACAAGTGGTTCTATCAGTAAAATCAGTTATCTTTGACATCGTTTCGGCACCAATAACCAAAACCTTTTTATTCAAACCAGCGGTAACTAAACCATTGGCAACGTGTAAACCATAGGTAAATCCTGCGCATGCCGCATTCAGATCAATCGCTCCGGTATGAGGAATTCCGAGCTTAGCTTGGACTAATGCAGCAACACTAGGAGTTTTAAAATCCGGAGTCATGGTACATACAATAATCATATCTACATCATGAACAGACTTGTTATTTTTTTCGATTAAATTTTCTACCGCTTTCACACAAATATCACTGGTATACTCATGTTCGCTTGCAATTCTTCTTTCCTTAATACCCGTGCGTTTGACGATCCATTCATTGTTTGTGTCAACCATCCGCTCTAAATCTTCATTTGTTAGTATTTTCTCTGGTACATATGAACCTACTGCAGTGATTTGTGCTCTCGAGTCGTTCATTCCTTCACCTCATTAATAGATATACACTCATTATAACTAACTATTAGTATCTGGTGCTAACTTTATGTATTCTTAGAGAACTTTTTTCACTAGCCTTCCGATTAGTAAAAGTGGATTTTCCCGCGAGAAAAGGGTATTCTAGAACAATCGAACTTTTATTTAATTCTTATCGAAGGGGATTTATTATGATTGCAAAAACAGATGAAGATATAAATGGATTGAAGGAAATCGGGAGAATCGTTTCCTTGATTCGTGAGGAATTGGTACAAAAAACGGTTCCAGGGATTACTACACAAGAACTTGATGATATGGCTGGTGTTCTTTTTGAAGAGCTCGGAGCTATTTCTGCACCAAAGGGTGAATATAACTTTCCTGGCTACACTTGTATAAGTGTGAATGAAGAAGTGGCACATGGAATTCCTGGAAAGCGCGTGATACAAGAAGGAGATATTGTTAACATTGATGTGTCCGGCTCTAAAAATGGCTATTTCGCTGATACAGGTATTTCCTTTGTTGTTGGTGAAGGAGATCCCCTTCTTACGAAGATTTGTGAAACAGCAAAAGAAGCATTCGAAATGGGCTTGAAGAAAGCAAAACCTGGCTCAAAGAAGAGTGGACTCGGAAAAGCAGTAATGTCTGTAGCCAGAAAGAATGGATTAACAGTTATTAAAAATCTTACTGGTCATGGTATCGGACGGAGAATTCATGAAGCCCCAGATCATATTTATAATTACAATGAAACTTGGGATGATGAACTATTAAAAGATGGTATGGTTATCGCTTTTGAACCATTCATCTCCACACAAGAAGAGGAAGTGTTCCAAAACGAAGGAGATGACTGGACATACGTCACAGAAAAAAGCTTTGTTGCTCAATGTGAACATACCATCATTCTTACTAAGAATGGACCGATCGTCATTACTCGATAATTTAATATGTTCAATCACAATTCAAAAAGGAGCTTGCTATTCCACAGCAAGCTCCTTTTCGCTAATTATTGATTAATTTATTAATATCCTCTACTGTAGGAAGAGCAGAAATCGCTCCCTTGCCTTCTGTAGTTAACGCCCCACTTGCATTCGCAAAAGTAAGTAATTCCTTTGCTTTTGTCTCAAGTAGTTGTCCTAATTCTTCAATGCTTGCGTTATTTTCTAAAAGCTTGTATAAGAATCCACCAATAAAAGCATCTCCAGCACCTGTTGTATCTTGAACATTTGCCTTAAACCCCTGAGATTCATACTTTTTGCCATTTACATAAAGTTCTGCACCGTTAGCACCTTTTGTATAAATAATCGCTTTTACCTCTCCTTGAAATAGAGAAGAAATGGCCGTTTTTTCGTCAGCTATTCCTGTTATGAATTCGAGCTCTTCATCCGAAATTTTGACGATATGAGCCTCTGGAATAAATGCCAGAATGGTATTTTTGCATTCTTCTGCATCCTTCCAGAGAGGAAGTCTTACATTAGGGTCAAAACTAACAAGCCCGCCTTTTTCTTTCATCGCTCGAATCGCTTTCGTATGCGCCTGCTTCATTGGGCTTTCAACTAAGTCAACCGAACAAAAGTGGAGAATGTCTCCCTTATTAAACCACTCTTCATCAATTTCTGCTTCATCTAACAGTAAATCAGCAGATGGATTACGGTAAAAAGAAAAATCTCTCTCTCCATCTAGTCGAAGAGAAACAAAGGCAAGACCTGTATTGGCCTCTGACGTCCGGCTGACCTTATCTGTATCTACGCCGGCTTCCTCCAACTTCTCTACTAAAAAATCACCAAACGCATCTACTCCAAGCTTAGTAATCATAGAAGAGGAACCACCATATTTCGCAACGGCTGCCGCTACGTTAGCTGGAGCTCCTCCTGGTGCACGTTCAAAAGAAATAACATCCTTTAATGCTTTTCCTTTTTCCAAAGGGATAAAATCAATTAATACTTCTCCGATAGAAAATAACTTCCCCATTTTGCTACCTCTTTCTACTGATTTGTTTGTAAATCCCATTTCATTGCCTGAAAAGAAACCTTCCCTCCTGTAGCAAAAAAGCGAATTCCCTGACTCTTTTCGCTAGGAAAGATCCTACTGGTAAAAACTTCTTCTCCATCATTAACAAAAATTTCAACTGAGGACACATCAACAAACATCTGAAACTTTATTTTCTTGCTGTCCAGCGTACATTTTCTCACTGACCCATAAGACGTAGCAAAGGATGTTCCTGAATGTGTTCGATCGAGGACTAGCTTCTTTTCTATCGTATCATAAGTAATGATCGTTTTTTCATTTTTTCCTGATCGAAATTCAATCCCAAATGTTTTTGCATCTTGGTTTTGAAATTCAGTAATTAGCTCATAAGTCGTCCCGGTGAATCCAACGTAGGATTTACCTTCATCATGAAGATTATCCTTTATATTTTTTTCATTTTTTCTTAACTCTTGTAATTCCTTTACTGGATTTTGATGTAGTTTCCCATTTTTTTCGGTTAGCTCTCTTGGTAAGGATAGACAATGAGCCCAACCATCCGCATCCGTCGGATAGTCGATTTCCGGAAGACCCACCCATCCAACTAAGATACGTCTCCCTTTATGATCCTCCATCGTTTGTGGTGCGTAGAAATCAAAGCCACGATCCAGTTCTTGAAACTCTCCGTGGGAAAATAAACCATTCTCCACATCAAGTGGATTTCCTATCAAGTATCCAGATTGATAAATATTTTGATACCAATCACCATTTGGAGCAATTCCTTGTGGTGAAAAAACAAGAATTCCTTGATCTCCCAGTTCAAAATAATCGGGGCATTCCCACATATAACCGAAATGAGGAAGCTCTGTTTTCATTTCACCTTTAAAGGACCAACTCAATAAATCATTTGATTGATAAAGGACGATACACCCTGTTTCATTTGTTCTTTGAGCTCCAATCACCATAAAAAACTGATTGTCTTTTTTCCATATTTTCGGATCACGAAAATGATCAGTATATCCTTCTGGTACCTCAGAGAGAACCGGAGGAAGCTTTATTATTTCCCCCTCTTGATTCATCACGGCTAAACATTGATAGGGGTTCCTTCCCCAGTCCTTATCACGCGTGTTTCCCGTATAAAGTAAATATAACTTCCCCTCATGTTCGATGGCACTCCCTGAGTAAGCTCCATGACTATCAAAATAGTCACCTGGCTTGATCCCAATTCCTGCATCTTCCCAGTTCACCAAATCCTTTGATTTCACATGATACCAATATTTCAACCCGTGAACCGGTCCTAATGGGAACCACTGATAAAATAAATGATATTCTCCGTTAAAGTAGGAAAAACCGTTTGGATCGTTTAACAATCCTGTATTCGGTTGTATGTGGAAAGTTTGTCGCCAGACTGAATTATTCACTCTTTGTTGCAATTCAAGTACTTCTTCCTGGCTTACTTCTTCCAACCTTCGATATCTTCTTTCTTTTGTCCATTCCATGTTAGTCTTCTCCTTATGCAAACAGAGGGGAATCAAAATCGTGATTCGCCCTCCTCATTTTTCACTCTTAAGCTGCTTTAAACCCGTTTTTCTTCTTTTCTTTCTTTTCCTCACGCTTCCCTAATACATAGGTCATAGCAAAGGCTACTGAAAAGGCAATAGTCATGCCGATGATATAAGAGATAATGGATCCCGGCTTAATAGAGATAATGCCTGGAAGTCCCGCCGCACCTAGAGCAACAGCTTTTACTTTAAATAGCGTCACAAACGCTGCTCCTACAGCTGAACCAATAATGGCACCGATAAACGGAAAACGCAGCTTTAAATTCACTCCGAACATAGCAGGCTCAGTAATTCCGAGTAAAGCTGAGATACCTGCAGCTGAAGCAACACCTTTTGTCTTGGCATTTTTCGTAATTAACAGAACCGCCAGTGTTGATGCACCTTGAGCAATATTTGACATGGCAGCAATAACGAAGATAAATGAACCGCCTGTTTTAGCCATATCTGCTAATAGTTGTGTTTCTACTGCAATAAAGCTGTGGTGCATCCCCGTGATAACAATTGGCGCATACAGAAGTCCAAAGATTGCTCCCCCGATAAATCCAGTCGTGTCATACAACCAAATTAACCCGTCCGTTAGTAAGTTCCCTGCTGAACGTGTAATCGGTCCAACTGCTGTGAAAGTTAAAAGTCCTGTAACAAATATCGTTAATAATGGCGTTAATAAGTTATCTAATGCAGATGGAATGACTTTTCGTAAACCGTTTTCAATCTTTGCTAAAATAAACGATGCTGCAAGAACTGGTAAAACACTTCCTTGATAACCGACCTTTTCAATTTCTAATCCAAAAATATTCCAAACCGGAATCGTTCCATTTAACAAAGCATCTCCGTAACCATACCCATTCAATAAATCTGGGTGAACCATCAGCATTCCAAGAGCTGCCCCTAAATACTGATTCCCACCAAAACGTTTTGTGGCTGAAAATCCAATTAAAATCGGTAAGAAAACAAATGCAGCATTCGCAAACGTATTAATAAGTGCGGCTAAATCAGCAAGTTCAGGCTTTGCTTCAACAAGCGATTTTCCAGCGATAAATAAGTCTTGAGCCGTTAATAGATTGTTAATCCCCATCAATAAACCGCCAGCTACAATCGCTGGGATAATAGGTACAAAGATATCCGAAAGCATCTTTACAAAACGTTGAAGCGGATTCATTTTCTTTGATCCAGCGTCCTTTACGTCGCTAGTAGACATTTCTTGTATATTTGTTAATCTAGTAAACTCCTTATATACTTCATTTACCGTTCCGGAACCAAGGATAATCTGATACTGACCTCCAGTTGAGAACGTTCCCTTTACTACATCCATTTCTTCAAGAACATTTGTATCTACTAAGCTTTCATCCTCTAATACTAGTCGAAGTCTTGTTGCACAATGTGCAGCAGCTGAAACATTTTCTTTGCCGCCAATAGCTTTAAGAATTTCTTCAGCAATTAATGAATAATTCATTGGTATTTCCTCCTTTTTCTATTGTGGAACCGATTCCAATATTGATTAAAAAATAAAACTATGGAACCGGTTCCTTTTTTAAGTATTATTTCACCGGTTCCTATGTGTTTGTTTTGGAACCGGTTCCGATGAGTTGATTATAATTCATGTTTTATGAAACTGTCAACGCTTCCACGAGAAATTAATTCAAAATTTGTGTATGTGATTTTTTCTATTTGTTCCCCTTCAATCAATTTAAGCATTTTTTGTGCAGCTATTTTTCCCGCATGTTTAAATTCGTATTTGACAGTCGTGAGGCTTGGATGAATGTACTCTGTTACCTCATATCCCCCGAACCCCGTAACAGATAAATCCTTTGGAATATCTAATCCCTTTATAAAGGCTGCTTTACAAACACCTAGGGCAATATTATCTGTCGCACAAACAATAATCGATGGCTTAAAATCGTCAATAATTCGCGTGGCTTGGTAAAGAGCATCACCCATTCCAAACCCTGTTTCATAATATTTGACCTCGCACCCTTCAATACCTGAAACTGCATCTTTGAAGCCATCTCTCCGTTGAACTCCAACAGAAATATCTTTCGGAGTTACACCTAAATAAGCTATTTTTCTATGACCTTTCTTCAAAACATGCTTTCCCATTGTTTTTGCTGCTTCGTAATCTTGATGAATGATACTATAAACTTCATCATGCTGTTGGCCTACTAGTAGGATCGGAATATCAATTTTTCCAAAAGCTTCTAGATGCTGATCGGTTATTTTAGTCGCCAACAAAATAATTCCTGCTACCTTTTGTCTTGCAAAGCTATAAAGACTCTCTATTTCTCTTTCTTCATCTTGACTTGTGTTCGAGATGACCAATTGGCATCCAGCTTCTCGGAGTTGTTCGTCAATCCCAATAAGTGTTCTTGCAGAAGCAAAAGAATCTAACCGAGGAACAACGGTTCCAATAATACTTGTCTTCTTTGCTTTTAAACTTTGAGCAAACGTATTCGGAACATACCCCGTCTCGTTTATCACTCTCTCTATTTTCAGTTTTGTCGCATCTCCAATCGATCCACCGTTCAAATAACGTGAAACAGTACTCTTCGCAACACCAGCGATACGAGCAATATCTGCAATTGTTGTCATATTGTCACTCCGTTTTAATTCTTCTATGTAATCCTACCAAATCCAATAGTTTTTACTTAACACCACTATTCTACCATAATTTCACAAAAAAAGACGATTACTCAATAAGCAATCGCCAATCCGAATTAAAAGTCTTTTTTAACTTAATTCCTCCTTACATTAAAGAATAAAACCACTAAAAACCATGCCTATATTGATCACGATATGAAAAATAATAGATGGGTAAAGGCTATTTGTTTTTAAAACTATCACTCCATAAAAAAGTCCTCCTAATGAAAAGAAGAGACAAAGAATAAATGGAATGCCAATGATCAGATGCATGAGTCCAAATCCAATACTTGTAACAACCAGTGCATAAGAAACCCCAACATATTTAACTAAGGATGATAATAAAATCCCCCTCCATATCCATTCCTCAAGTGTAGCGTTAATAAGAGAAAATAAAATACAAAAAACAATGAATGAATTATTTATAAGCAGATCTTTTTGTAAAACAAATGGGAGAAATGCTGCTCCAGAAGATACAACCACGACAACCAATAAATTGGATAGCTTTATCGAGTGAAAAGGTAATTGTATCACTTGACTCCACTGAGGACGGTGATGGTAAAAAAAGAACTCCTTTTTACTTAATCGATGAGCAATGTATAAACCCGTTACCATTATCAACAGTAAACTCCGGTTTAAAATAATTCTTGTTTCACTCTGAAAATCATACTGGCCAATCACCATATTCATTAATTGATAAATAACTAAACTACCAAGAAAACATATAAAAATGGACGCTAAAAACCGGAAATTAGTGTTCTTCAAAACTATCAATAACAGCAATAGTACTGTTCCAGTCCAAAGCCACATACCATATGAGATAAAAATAATACCTACAAGAAATAAAACTGCCGATACATTATTTTTTTGATTTAAAGATATGTCATCCTTACTCCTTTTGGTTAATTATTCGCTTTTATCATACCATTTTATTCCTTTTTTGAAATGAGAAATAGTAATATTCTGGGCAAAATAAAAAGCAAGGGCCCGGTGTCACACCAGACCCATGCTAAAATAAAGTTTAATTCTTAGTACTTTTACTGAAGAGGTTGGTTATTCATAAAGGTGTTTGGCTCCATTTTTCCGGCACCTTGAATGATTCTCATATCTAGAGGAGGTGTTCCATGTATATAGGCTGGTCCTGGTTTAAGATCTGGTTTTTGACCCATTGCTTGCGGATTTTGAACATATTCAAAACTAGCCTGTCCATCAAATGTTGGGCCATTTGCCCATCTACCTGACCGACTATCTTCTCCCTCAGAGAAGTTCATGAATGAGTAGGATACTTCTTGTTTTTCATATTCTTGATTAAAAGTACTTGGAACTATTGCTCCTTGAGTTTTTTCTAACTCTTCAATTGCTGCCATCCATTGATTTTGGTGCATGGTATCTCGAGCAATCAAGAAAGAAAGCATATCACGGACTCCAGGGTCTGTTGTCATTTCGTACAGACGGCACACCTGAAGTCTTCCTTGTGACTCTGCATTTAAGTTTGCACGAAAGTCTGCTAACAAGTTTCCACTTGCTATCGTGTAACGAGCTGTCCATGGATATCCGACACTGTCGTTTGGTTGAGCGCCCAGTCCATTTACAATGGCATGTTGAGGATTCATCCCACCAAGTACAGCTTCTATTACTGGATCCTTTGCTGCTTGTTCCTGGTCATTTGCCGGTGCGCCGTCTAATAATTGTGCAATCATCGTTGCAATCATTTCTACATGCGCAATTTCTTCGGTTCCAATATCTAATAACATATCTCGGTACTTACTTTCTGCGCGACAGTTCCATCCTTGGAATAAATATTGCATCATAACAGAGATTTCTCCAAATTGTCCACCGAGTATCTCTTGTAATTTTTTTGCATAAACTGGGTCTGGCTGACTTGGTTTTGCGTTATATTGCAGTTCTTTTATATGGTAGAACATTTACATCCCCCTAATTCTTTTGATCCGTTCACAAAGTATTTTTGGCAGAAGCTCATAATATATAAGATGAAATAATACCCAAAAAACGTTCTTTCACTGAATAAAAGTAAAGAAAAGAATGTATGATATAAAAAAAGACATCCCAAAATTGAGATGCCTTATCTTTAATATAGTATTGGTCTTATAATTGTTCCCCATTGGAAGCAATTACATTTTTATACCAATCAAACGATTTCTTTTTGCTTCTTGCTAATGTACCATTGCCATAATCGTCTTGGTCTACGTAGATGAAACCATAACGTTTAGACATTTCTGACGTACCTGCACTAATTAAATCAATGCAGCCCCAGCTTGTGTAACCAATTAGATCTACGCCCTCTTTGATGGCCTCTTTCATTTGTTCAATATGAGCACGCATATAATCAATACGATAATCATCGTTGATAGAACCATCTTCTTCTACTTTATCGTAGGCTCCGAGACCATTCTCAACAATAAATAAAGGTACCTGATAGCGATCGTACATTTTCTTTAATGTAATACGCAAGCCCTTTGGATCGATTTGCCATCCCCAATCCGATGACTCTAAATAAGGATTTTTCACTCCACTAAAGAAGTTTCCTTTTTCCTTTTTCTTGCCTGGTGCCCCACTTGCAACCATAGACATATAGTAGCTGAACGATAGGAAATCTACTGTATGTTGTAATAAAATTTCTTCGTCTCCAGGAAGCATGTTAATTTTAATTTCATTTTCTTCAAAATAGCTCAACATATAACTTGGATAATATCCACGAACTTGAACATCAGTGAAGAATAAGTTCATTTGATCTTCTTTTTGTGCTTCTAACACATCATCTGGACTACATGTTTCAGGATATACTTCCATACGAGCTAACATACATCCAATCATAGCTTCAGGAATAATTTCATGACATGCTTTAACCGCTCTTGCACTAGCAACAAATTGATGATGTAGAGCTTGATATACCGTTTGTTCCTTATGCTCCACTTCGTCAATTAAGATTCCGCTTCCGATATACGGAGAAAGTGTAGAGATATTGATCTCATTAAAAGTTAACCAGTATTTTACTTTTCCTTTATAACGATTGAATACAGTTTCAGCATAATTTACAAATAAATCAACTACACGACGATCTGCCCAACCATTGTAATTTTGTACTAAGCTAAGTGGAATTTCGTAATGTGATAAAGTGACAAGTGGCTCAATTCCATACTTTAATAACTCATCAAATACCTTGTCATAGAAAGCTAGTCCTTCTTCATTTGGCTCTCTATCATCACCGTTTGGAAATATACGAGGCCAAGAGATAGACATACGGAATGTTTTAAAGCCCATTTCTGCAAACAAAGCAATATCTTCTTTATAACGATGGTAGAAGTCGATTCCACGACGTTTAGGGAAGTTATCTCCACCTTTACCTGATAAAAGATCTTCTAGTTCTTTTTTGCTTTTCACGTCCATCTCGATATCATTACCACGTTCTTCTTTTGGTACAAATTGTACCATATCAAAAATAGATAATCCTTTGCCACCTTCGTTGTATGCACCTTCTAATTGGTTTGCAGCCGTAGCTCCACCCCATAAAAACCCTTCTGGGAATTGATTGTTTTTCATGATTGTTCCTCCTAGCCTGTTCTCTAAAATGACATTAGTTAGTTTATAGGAATATAGTAATTTTAATTCGTCTGATAGTAAATATTTGTGGAGTATCTAGTTTTTAATAACATCGGTTGTTAAACGTTACAAAATTGTAACACTATGTTACATTTAATAAAGTATGATTTTAAAGTTGCTTTTTCTAAGGAGAGGTCCCCTTTCATGTTTACAAATGAGGTCATTAAATCATTCAATGAATTAGAAACATCTATATATAATTATGTTTGCCAACATGGTGAGAAAGTTGCCTATATGAGAATACGCGAATTAGCCGATGAAACACATGTTTCTACAGCAACCATCTTACGTTTTTGCCGTAAACTTAATTGCGAAGGTTTTTCAGAGTTTAAAGTGAAGCTTAAAATGCATCTAGGCGAAGAGAAAAAAGCAACATTAAAGAACTCAGACCATTCAGTAGTTGAGTTTTTCGAGCGGACATTAAATGGTGATTTAGAAGAGAAAATTATCGAGGCAGCAAAGCTGATTGCAGAAGCGGATCATGTTCTTTTTATCGGAAGTGGTAGTTCAGGGATTGTTGCTGAATATGGAGCTCGATATTTCTCGAGTTTAGGGAAATTTTCACTTTATATAAAGGATCCCTTCTTACAGCTTCATTCCAAACACCACGATAAAAGCGTGACGATCGCGCTATCCGTGTCTGGTGAAAACTTTTTTACGATTGAACACTTGAACCAATTAAAGCAAGAAGGAAGTACCATTATTAGCATCACAAATAACACACGTTCAACGATTGCCAAAATATCTGATGTAAACATTGCCTATTACGTGACAGAAGAAATTTATGAAAAAGCCAATATTACCACTCAAGTGCCTGTCGTGTATATTCTAGAATCTCTCGCACGTGAAGTACATAGACAAAGCTAGACCCTTTCTTTAGTTTGGTAGATTGCTAACACATTAGTAGACTCTCTTGAGAGATTTTCTTTTTCTATGTTTTAATATGTAAAAAAGAAAATTGAAGGAGTAATACGATGTTTTTCTATATTTGCATGTCATTATCTATCATTCTAATACCTGGTCCCGATATGATATTTGTTCTTACACAAAGTATATCATCAGGTATTAAAGCAGGAGTCCGTACGATATTAGGTTCCTTAACTGGAACATTTATTCATACCTTACTTGCTGCGTTTGGCTTGTCCATTATTGTTCAAAAATCACCCTTTGTTTTTGAGGTAATCAAATATGGTGGAGCCGTTTATTTACTATTCTTAGCTATTCAATCTTTTCGTGAAAAAAGTGAACCTACGCAATTGGAACCTGATGGTGCTCCATTAAAGGGCTTTTTTAGAAAAGGTTTTATAACGAATATTGCTAATCCAAAAATGCCTATTTTCTTTTTAACCTTTTTACCACAGTTTGTGCACGTAGGTACGGGTGATGAATCGTTTCAAATCTTTTTCTTAGGTATGATTTTCATCATTGAAACCTTTATTGTGTTTTTTATTGTCTCATTATTCTCTTCGCGACTAAGGGACAAATTAAGTGGAAATGTCATTGTATCTAACATAATAAATTATTTTAAAGGAACTATTTTTGCTGGATTGGGGATTAAATTACTACTTTTAAGTAGGTAATCCCCAAAAATACTGGGGGTGTCAAGTTAACTAAACACCCCTTACCTTATTTCTCTAACTTTCCTCCTTTACTTGACCAATTACCGAGAGAACGGAACCAACTGCTTGAATCCAACTTCCTGCAAAAATAATAGAATCTCCCGAGGAAGCCGACACCTCCCCTTTTGAAAGCTGCTTTTCCTTAAGATTAATGCTACCACCGATAGCTTGAAGAGAGTTCCCTATAGACTGTAGTAAGTTCCCATTTATATTATAAATTTGACCAGCTGCAGTTGGATCTTTAAATTCATCCCCCAAAGCCACTGCCCCACCTAGCGCTTGCAGCCAATTACCTGTAATGACTAGTTTCTCTTCAATATCATCTTCTATATTCCATACAAGTCCAGCAAGTACTGTGCTATTTCCAATTGACTGAATTTCATTTCCCAGTTTCTCAAGAGAAGGCTCCTTTTGGCCATCTGCTTGAAGTGCATTACCCACAGCTTGTAGAGTATTTCCAACAATATCAAAATCTTTATATAAGTCAATAATCCTAGTGCTTTCCGTTGGGTAGCTTGCAACCGCTGACAGTATGGTACCTATTGCGGCTACCACCGCTCCATATATTTCTTTGACCTGATCGTCCATAACATACTCCTTACTGTTGTATGTTAAATAATATTCAATTCCTATAGGCGTGTTACCCTTGATCATTCACTAATGAGTTAACTCAAAAAATATAGACCTTCGATTAGAAGGTCCATACTTATTCCTTACGGTTTCGGTTCCACTTTTTATACTCTAACTCCAAGTCTGTAAGTGTTAGTTCAAATAAATGTTGCTCGTTCTTTTTGTAGATTCCTGCTTTGATTAAGTAATTAATTAAATAATTCTTTCTTTTTTCTACTGCTAATCTTAATTGTTTTGACATCCTCCATACCTCCAGTTTAGTTTATTCATTTACCAACAAGTCTTACTACTGTACTTTTAGAAAACTAAACTGAAGTTTTTATGAATAAAATAAAAAGCCCCTTAGAAACGTCCATCTTCATGAACAGTTAACTAACAGGAGCCTTCGGTTGTCCGATCGGCATGTATTTATAGGTTCTCGAGTAAAATCTTCACTTTTTCTAGTACTTGCTCATCAAATTGTCCTTTTGAACGCAAGAAAATCATCCTCTTTGTTCAAAGTTAATCGATTCTCCAATAAATCCTCTAAAGTTGTTTGATCTAACACGTACGCGATGGTGTCTCTTACAAGCGACCAGAGCGGTTTTAGTTGACATGCAGGTTCTAATTGACATGGTTCGTATTTCGTAATGGATGCACATCCCATAGGAGAAAGTGGCCCTTCTAACACCCGAATGACTTCACCAATGTTTATGTCCCTTGTTTCCCGTTTTAGGATATATCCGCCATTTGTACCTCTTTTACTATCCAGGTACCCTAATTTTTTTAACTTTAATAAAATTTGTTCTAAATAACTTACTGTAACCAATGTTTTATCTGAAATTTCTTGAATCGATACTATTTTTCCATGATGTTCCCCAAGAACAAGTAATGCTCTTAGCGCATATTCTCCCTTACTTGAAACCTTCATTTCGTTTTCCCCCTATTTTTTCCCTCATTCAATCATTCAAGACTTGATCGGAAAGTCGAGTATTCTAGTCAACATTTTACCATAAACATATAATTGTTGAGTAAATCAGTCGACTTTTGCGTATGAAATGAATTACTTTGTAATCTTTAGGGGGGAGGAAAACTTAATTTAATACTTCACTTGCATTCGTATTTGTATTTTTGATTTTTATTACGATATATACAATCGAGGCTATCCAAATACCAGCAATACTTACATAAACAAAAGGATACACATTTGGCTGATCAATCCATGTTGTTACAAGAGTTCTTGAGTTAACAAGAATAATAAATCCTCCTACAAGGACACCCATTAATTGAGCATGGATTTTTTGTACTAACCAGGCAGCAATTGGTGCAGCAATTAATCCACCAATCATTAAGGCTCCTACCCACAACCAGTTTACTTGTTCCCAACCAAGCGAGATTAAAAATCCAATTGTAGCAGATACGGCTATGGCAAATTCACTTGTATCAACTGTACCAACCACTTTACGTGCACTGATTCCTTTTTGAGATAGTAAAACAGGCGTTGCAATGGGACCCCAGCCTCCTCCACCAGTTGCATCAGCAAAACCTGCGATCAGTCCAAGTGGAATGGATTTTTTCCTTGATAATCCAATATTATTTTGCTGTTCTCCAACTTTAAACATAAATAGAAATCTAGCTAAAACATATACCCCTAGGGCAAGTAAAAAAATAGAAATATAGGGTTTTGCAAGGTCACCAGGAATATTACTCAAAAATGTAGCACCTAAAAATGCTCCCATCGATCCAGGTATGACAAGTCTGACTACAGTTTGTTTATCAACATTCCCAAATTTAATGTGAGAAGCTCCAGATGCAGCCGTTGTTACCACTTCTGCTAAATGAACCGATGCGGATGCAACTGCTGGTGCAATTCCAAAGGCAAGTAACATGGATGAAGACGTCACCCCGTACGCCATTCCTAATGCGCCGTCTATTAGCTGTGCAAATAAACCAATAAACGCAAATACAATTAACTTTTTCATTTCATAACCTCCAATCTTCCTTAAGTAACTTTGTTTCTATACTATAATTCACATTATCCCTACCTGTAAACTAGGAATTTAAAAAATAATAAAAAATTTCAAAAAAACAATCTTATTGTTTGTTAAAAAGAACCTAATCGGTTTTTAAGTCCTGCTTGATGGAATATCTATTGACTAGGTGAATTTTTATTTAGATCGATTGAGTTTGGAGGTATTCACATGCAGGCAGTTGTTTGTACAAAATATGGTAACTCTGATGTACTTTTATTAAAAGAGGTACATAAACCTGTTCCTAAGGACGAGGAAGTGTTAGTGAAAATACATGCCTCTTCCGTAAATTATGGAAACCTAGTTCTTCTAAAAGGCGAACCGTATTTGGCTCGATTAGCTTTTGGTTTATTCAAACCGAAATACTCCATACCTGGAGGTGACATTGCAGGTGAAGTTGAATCAATAGGCACTGGAGTAAAACAATTTCAACCTGGTGATGAGGTGTTCGGTGATCTATCTGCCTACGGCTGGGGTGGCTTTGCTGAATATGTATGCGTTCCTGAAGGAGCTCTTGTGTTAAAACCGAAAAATATGACCTTTGAGGAAGCAGCAGCAGTTCCTATGGCTGGAGTTACTGCTTTGCAAGCTCTACGTAATAAAGGGAAAATTCAACCCGGACAAAAAGTGTTGATTTACGGTGCATCTGGTGGTGTCGGAACATTTGCTGTGCAATTAGCAAAATCTCTTGGCGCAGAGGTTACCGGAGTATGTAGCTCAAGAAATGTGGAAATTCTACGGTTGATAGGCGCTGATCATGTCATCGATTATCAGAAAGAGAATTTCTCCCAATCTCAGGAAAAGTATGATTTGATATTAGGTGTGAATGGAGGTCAACCCTTATCTGTATATAAGAGAGCATTGAATCCACAAGGCTTCTTTCTTCATGTCGGAGGTTCTGGAGAACAGTTATTTCAAACCATGCTACAAGCACCTTGGACATCAATCATAGGAAAGAAGAAAGTTGGAAATATGCTTCAGAGAGCCAATAAAAACGACTTAATCTATATGAAAAAATTACTGGAAGCAGGTAGCGTGAAGCCAGTTATCGATAGAACATATAAGTTAAGTGAGATTACTGATGCTTTTAATTATTTTTCTGAAGGTCATGCACAAGGTAAAGTAGTGATCACCGTTTGATATGAATGATAAAAGCTTGTTTCCTCCTCATAATCTATAAAAATAGAAGTATATTCCTTGTCACAATCCCTATATAAAAAGTATAATTTTGTTAACTCAAAGAACCCATTTTTATTGTTTTCTGGAAACTAAAACAATAAAGATGGGTTCTTTATATTTTTTTAGGAGGGGTTCTAACTTGTTACGTTTGGTCCTGAATTCTGTTTATGTTTTTCTAGGAGCATGTTCCTTCGGTATATTATCAACGATTGTGAAATTGGCTTATAAAGAAGGGTTTACTTTTCGTGAAGTAACAACCGGCCAATATGGTTTTGGGTGGGCAATTATGCTTATCTTAATGATTATTTTCTCCAGGCAAAAAATCAGTTTGAAACAGTTTATTCGTCTGGCTGCAGTTGGAGCATGTACGGCATTGACTGGAGTTTTTTACTACTATTCTCTACAAACGATTGCAGCCTCAATAGCAATTATTTTACTTTTTCAATTCACATGGATGGGAATAGTGATTCATTCCATAGCCACAAAAAAATGGCCGTCCAAATCCACCCTTTTATCTATCGTATTATTATTAGCCGGCACTTTTTTAGCAGGTGGAATTGTTGGAGGTAATATTGATGAAATAAATATGCTAGGAATATTTTTTGGTTTACTTGCTGCTGTAATGATGACCTTATTTATATTATTAAGTGGAAAAGTTGAAACTCAACTCCCTTTAATTACACGAAGCTTCTACATATCTACTGGTGGTTTATTAGTCCTATTAACCATTTTCACACCTAAAATATTATTATCTTCATTCGGTGATGATATAGGGTATTACAGTTTCCTTTTAGGTGCCTTCGGAACAGTTATTCCAATCCTACTTTTCTCTTTAGGAGCACCTAAGATTAGCCCCACACTTACTAGTATTCTTAGTGCAGGAGAACTCCCTGTAGCGGTAATGGCTTCTGTTTGGGTACTTCAAGAACAAGTGACATGGATACAATGGTCAGGTGTTCTGGTTATTTTGTGTGGCATTGCCTATCCGCAAATAATAACTTATCAAGCTAGCAAGCACCCTAACAATGTTAAGATTTTGTAAATATTATTTGTAATGAAAAGAAATACTAGGGCTTACTGTTATAATCGATATCGAAAGTCAATATCGGTTTCCTATATTGATAATTTGGAGGTGAACCTTTGGAAGACAAAGTATTAAGGAAACTATTTCTTGGATTTATTCACATTCATATTTTGCATCATGCCAAAGAAAAACCTATCTTTGGTGTGTGGATGCTAGAGGAGCTAAAGGAACATGGCTACAATATTAGCTCTGGTACTCTCTACCCTATTCTTCATTCCATGGAAGAGTATGGATTACTATCAAAAGAAGAGAAAAACGTTGAAGGGAAAATACGAAAGTATTATTCAACAACCGAGAAAGGCGTACAAATTTTAGACGAAGCTAGAAAAAAGGCTTATGAATTATTCAAAGAAATCAAAGATTAAATTTAGAGGTGAGATAATGAATCAACTAAAATCATTATTGGAAATCCTAATTGTTTCTACCAAATTAGGATTAACATCCTTTGGGGGGCCAATCGCCCATTTAGGTTATTTCCACAATGAATATATTCGCAAAAGAAAGTGGCTAGATGAAAAAAGTTATGCTGATTTAGTCGCACTATGTCAATTCCTACCAGGTCCAGCAAGTAGCCAAGTTGGTATTGGGATTGGTGTCATGAGGGCTGGAGTTCTTGGAGGAATTGTATCATTTATCGGTTTTACTCTTCCCTCGGTTGTAGCCCTTATGGTATTTGCACTTTTACTTCGTGAATTTGAAGTGGGTGAAGCAGGCTGGATACATGGATTAAAAATTGTTGCTGTTGCAGTCGTTGCACATGCGATAGTAGGTATGGCAAACAATTTAACTCCTGATTTAAAAAGAAAAGCACTAGCAATATTTGCTCTTGTTGTAACTCTCCTTTGGCAAACAGCCTTTACTCAGGTTGGAGTAATCTTCATTGCAGGAATTCTTGGTTTTTTGCTTTACAGACAACAAACAGATACACATGAACAAAAGATGGCATTTCCAATTAGTCGTCGTTTTGGAGCTCTTACCTTACTAGTATTTTTTAGTCTTTTACTATTGCTCCCAATTTTAAGAGAGGCCACATCACTTCATTGGGTTGCTTTGTTTGATAGTTTTTATCGATCAGGTTCTTTAGTATTTGGTGGTGGACATGTGGTGTTACCACTACTAGAACGCGAATTTGTTCCGACTGGAATGTTAACGGAAGAGGCATTTTTAGCGGGTTATGGTGCTACACAAGCAGTACCTGGTCCTCTCTTTACCTTTGCTGCTTATTTAGGAACGGTTATTAGCGGCCCGCAAGGTGGATTATTAGCCACTTTCGCCATCTTCTTACCTGCCTTTCTTCTAGTGCTGGGAGCTTTACCATTTTGGGACTCCTTACGTCGTAACCCTAAAATAAAAGGAGCATTAATGGGGGTAAATGCAGCCGTGGTAGGAATTCTAATTTCTGCCTTCTATCAACCTATTTGGACGAGTTCCATTTTAACTCCAATTGATTTTGCATTTGCGGCTATTTTATTCAGTATGCTT
Source organism: Bacillus coreaensis (assembly GCF_050586445.1). Classification (NCBI taxonomy): domain Bacteria; kingdom Bacillati; phylum Bacillota; class Bacilli; order Caryophanales; family Bacillaceae; genus Bacillus; species Bacillus coreaensis. The sequence continues at coordinate 223,575 of NZ_JBOCCY010000007.1, read as the reverse complement.
GTTTACTGGAAGTTACCTCCATGGATCATTGTTGTGACGGGTGTAATCGGTGGAGCACTCATGACACTTATATAATATCAAAGGACTATGCCAGTGGCTGGTCCTTTTTTATATTCAAATCACGTGACTTCTTTTTTCATTTTTAGTATTTTATTTTACATTTATTAACAAACTATACTTAATGGTAATTATATATCTATAATGAGGGATCTACATGAATGAAGAACAGTCCAAAAGTTTGGAAAATCTAAAAAGTTCGTCTAGTAAGTTAGCTCACGATTGGGTCGATTATTGGAAGGAGTATTCTAGTTTTGATACATGGCAATTTTGGCTAAATATTGCCTTTTTAATTATTCCTTTAATCGTTCTCTATTTTAAACTCGATCGCTCAAAGGCCTTTCATATCGGTTTTTTCGGAAACAGCGCTCATATATTGTCTACATATATCGATGGTTACTCAACAAGATTTGGACACTGGGAGTATCCTTATAAAATTATTCCTTTATTACCAATAAATATGGGGCTGGATACATCTTTAATCCCCGTTGTAATCATGCTTGTTTATCAATGGACATTAAATCGAAAAAAAAATTATTATATTGCTGTATTGATTGTTGCCGCTCTATTTGCATTTATATTTAAACCGATTTTATCTTATTTTGATTTATTTCAGCTATCAAAAGGTGCTACTTACTTTCATTTGTTCCTTTGGTATATTAGTGGTGGGATATTATCCAAATGGGTCACAAATATCTTTTTTCACTTTGAAAAAAGTAGTAAATAATCTACAACTACCAAAAGACCAAATGTATGGTCCTACATTTGGTCTTTTTTATTCCCCATTTATTAGTTTCTCTCGATTGTCCGACTGAGGCGGTTCCTCTAACCAGCCATGCTTAATCATGATATTTGCTCCATCCTCTGCATACAGGGCGATCTCAGGAATAAGAGATGCATATTTTAAACCTAAATCTCTTCGAGGGCTCCCTGACATAGAAGCACCATAATTTCCAATACCAGCCGCAATCATCCCAGATACATGGAACATCATTAGCTTTTCTGAAAAAACAGGTATGGTCGAATCCGAAAGAGCTGTATCCCAAGTCATCGGAGCAGGTAAATCTTCCTTTTTTAGACTAAATATATCGATATGCTTTTGAGCAATTCGTTTACCTCTAATAAAGTAGTCTTTTACCACTCTTGATTGAGCTGTCTGAGCAAAACCTGTAATTAATGTTTTTCCAATCGCATTTGTTTGGATATTATTAAATAACATCGTAATTTCTGGTGCTACAAGTGATCTTTTTTCTCCTAAAAATCCAGTTAAAAAGCTCTGCCTTTCAACAAAATCTACTTTATCAGGTGTGGAGATAAAGGGTGGTCGGACATACGTACCCTGCTTTAGCATTAAATCTCGTGTTAAGTCCTGTAATCCTACTGCCGTTTTCAAAACACTTTTGGAAAATTTTACAACCTCTGGTCTTGTGGCAATACCAAGAGACACGGCTCCCGCAGCCATACCAAGGACAGACATATTTCTTAAATACATTAAAAAATACGTATCTGAGAAGAGTCTCGGTGCGCTTACGTGTACATCTCTTTCAGTAAAACCGATCGGGATCGGAAAACTTTCTTTTGTAAACAGCTCCTTTAATAAAGAGATATTATGTTTTGAACCGTTTAAAGCAAATTCTATGACAGGCTTAACTTCCGGATCTTCTACTTTTTCTAAAAAATAACTAATTACACAAATGGAAGCTGTATCGTTGATGAATTGAGTCCATAACATTGCCATTTCTGCTGCAGTTAACCGGATTTTCGTCTTGTCATCCATTACATATAACACCCTTTATGTTTGAGTAGTTATTTTATCTTTCCATATATCTATTGCATTTATAAGGTAAGGTTCGTTATTTCACTTTTTTCCTAATAAATTGAACTTTGTAGGATATTACTACTGATAGAGGATTTATTTTACATACACCACGAAAGGATGATTAATTTGGAATATGGTACACGTGAGGAAATCATGAACACATTACAACAATCTTTTCACTCGTTAATGAATACATATCAGTTAGAAGATATTGGTCTTTTTGAAGAGCAAGGTTCTAATGGAGAATATTATATGGGCTATACCATTAATCAAAATGGTGGGACATACATGCTTCATCAAACATATAAGATGAATTCTGATGGGCAATTTGCACTCATCACTAAAGAATGGACCATTGAAACAGATGAACCAAATTACGAAGATAAAAAAGGATATGTAAGCATAGAAGAAGCTTTTCAACACTTGCATTAATACATGTAAAAGGTGCACAAATCCAATAAGGATTCATGCACCTCTTTATTTTAGTGACCAACTGCTTTTTGTTTGCCCGACATGAACCAACCACCAAGAGCGATTATTAACATGACAGACCAAAAGATGGTATTCCAAATCGGACCTTCAACAAAATCATGTGAAATGATATGGACCGATGGATGGGCAAGAGTGTGCATAAGGAGTTTTATCCCTACCCAACCAACTAGTAGCATGGCAGCACGCTCTAGACTTGGACGTTCCGTTAAGATCTTAACAAAGAATGCTGCAGCAAATCGAATAACAATTAAACCAGCAATCGCACCTATTAAGATTACAATGAATTGAGCTGCGTCCATTCCACCAATATCTCCAAGTGGCGTGTCTGGAAGCGCAAGAACAAGAGCAACGGCAGCCAAAATCGAATCCACTGCAAATGCAATATCGGCTAAAGCAATGGAAGCTACAGTTGCACGATAACTTTTCCCTTTCGCATCTTTTTCACGCTCGTGTTTCGTGAACAAATGTTTTAAAGCAATATAAATTAAGTACGCTGCTCCAATTGCTTGTACTTGCCACACATGAAACAGGTACGAAATGATGAAAATGGCCCCTATTCTAAACACAAATGCTAAAAGCAATCCAATATTTATCGCTTTTTTCTGTTGTTCTTCAGGTAAATGCTTTGCCATAATCGCTAAGACTAGGGCATTATCAGCAGATAATAATCCTTCTAGAACAATCAAGATAAGCAAAACCCAACCATATTGTAACAATAATGATACTTCCATTTATTAAATCCCCCTATTTAACAGTTCCACTACTTTATCTAGTGGATGATAAACTTCCCTTTCCTCTTCTTTTATTGTTTGCAGAAACACAAGTTTAACTAATTCTACAGGGATGTATATTATTCCTTCTTTTACACACTTTCCCATAAAAAAAACCTTTACTTTTTGTAAAGGTATGGTCAATATTATTTGGTTGGAGGTCCATATTTTTTTTGGGTCCACAAAAATACATTGGTTATGAATTTTGCTGTAAGTAAAGATTAAAACGTACCCTACAAACAAATAGATATAATTAGCCTTTCCATAAAGTTTAAATAATCCAAGGCCAACAAGTAATGGTTTGAATACAAGAGCAAAAGCACCTGCAGTTAAAATAGCATATAAATAGTAGTTCTTATTATTATTTAACGTCCATTGATACATAAGCATACAAACTACCGGGACAATACTGGCATCTACTGATATACTTGGCAAGGCAGGTACTAATTGAAATGGATAGTGCCAATAACCTGAATTCATACCATAAATATCACCATAAGCAAGAATTACATGAACACTATACCCATAAAATCCAATTAAAAAGATTTTACTTTTATCAATTTTAAAAAATAATATAAATAATGGAACGACAAGTACCGACACCATTATCCAGAACTCCAAAGTAGAATACAAATGATACTCTTTCCAAATTTTAATAAATAAATCAATTGACTCTCCTCTGAGTTGTACAGCTTTATCAAATTGTTCAAGGCGGGCATTAGACAATTGAATCATCCTTTAAAATACAATAATAACTGTATCGTTACCCATTGTGTTCGAAAATATGCCTTGCAATAACTTAGAGGGTATTAGGGTACGCTTCAGAACTCAAATAGCGCTCAATAATAAGTTTTCGATGATGTAGTTCATGCCCAGCAATAATGTATATTAAAGCCCGAACGCTAACCTCTGAGCCATTAGCGTTACCCCTACGTGAAAACGCTTCACTCGGTAAACTTCTTATTAACTGCAAGGTAGATTTCCGAATGATTTTAAAGTTTTCAAGCAATTCTCGTAAGGGTTGCGAATTAAATGAAGCATTTTTTACATATTTATTATCATCATAACCTGGAAGCTCTGCTTTTTCACCCCTAGCAAAAGATAATAGCCTATATCCCATGATTCGTTCAGTATCCGCAATATGCCCGATCACTTCTTTGATACTCCACTTTCCTTCTTCATAAGAAAAATGAGCTTGCTGTTCTGTTAAGTCCTTAAGAATGTCTAATGTTTCATCCATTTGATGCATTAAGATGCTTATCATATCTCCTTCAGGTACCAAGTCTATATACGTGGAATAATAAGCTGCATATTCAGTCGACTCCAGCATTTGTTTCATTTTTCATTCCCCTTTCATTGTTACATGTTAGTTAAATTGGCAATTTCACTTCAATGGTAGTCCCTTTCCCTACTTCACTACATATGGTGACAGTACCTAGATGATTCTCTACAATCCTTTTACTCACCATAAAACCAAGACCTGTCCCTTTTTCCTTTGTCGTATAGAATGGTTGACCAAGCTTTGAAATCAGTTCATCAGGAATTCCGTTTCCTTCATCTATAAAACGAATAATTAACTCCTGCTTTGTACTAGAAATCAGTTGTATGATTAAGTTTCCTCCGTCCGGCATCGCATCTATTGCATTTTTGATAAAATTGATCCAAACCTGTTTGATCTGATTTTCCTCACACATAATCTGTGCTACTTTTGTTTTGATATCAATGATGATTTGAACATTATTGAGCGTTGCTTGAGGTCCTAATAACGTAACCACATCTTTGATTAGTACCATAACATCCTTGCGCGCAAAATGAACGGCTTGTGGTTTTGCTAACATAAGAAGTTCACTAAGAATTTGCTCTATCCGGGTTATTTCAGAGGACATAATGTCATAATAAATCTGCTTTTCAAAGTTACTTGATTCCATCAACTGAAGGAATCCTTTAATTGAAGTAATTGGATTCCTAATCTCATGTGCAATGCCAGCAGCTAGCTCTCCAGCAATGGACAATTTTTCTGACTTAATTAATAACTCATGAGCTTGCTTTCTTTCGGTAATATCCCGTATGATTACAGCCCAGCCATCCAACTCATTCCTTTCATCAAGCAAGGGGAAACAAGACAACTGAACCTGAAGCACTTTGCCATCTTTTGTTTTTCTTATCGTTTCATACCCTTTTACCTTTTCGCCGAGAACAGTAAAACTTCTATTAAGTATCACTTCGAATTTTCTATCATCGGGTAGGATAGGAAGTTCACTAGCGTCTAGACCTAACACTTCATTTGCAGTGAAACCAAAGGTTGTCTGAAAAGCAGCATTTACTGTAATGACTTTGTCCCTCTTATCCATGATGACCACTGGATCTAAATTTTGAAAGATAAAAGATTGCAATTGATGCTTTGTAGCAATTAATTTTTCTTCTAGCTGGGTTTCTTTTGCGATAGTTAAAGAAGGTAATGGAACAGAATTATTTTTATAAAAATAAGATTTTACTAATTCTTGATCGGTCATAATGTACTCGTGGGATTTTAGCATGCTGTTTTGGAGAGAGGCGGTTATTTTGTTCCCGTTATACGCGCAGACCGATATTAGATTGGAATGTCGAACACATTGATCAGCGGTTCTTTCAAAGCTCTCAAGTTTCAACTCAATTTCCCTTTCATTATTCCAGCAAACATTTGCCCACGTTCTTACGGTCATATGTTTTTCTTGAAAATGAGTAATGACATCTGAAAAATGACTCACGATTAAGTCACAATGAAAATCATCATATAGGCGATAAAACTCATAATTATCAAGAAAATGGATACAGTCAAGAGCATCCTGTGTCAACATCCCTTTTAATATTACCTTCATATGTTCATATGTATCTTTGCTTTCAATCATAATGATGTGATGACCTTGGTCAATCCCCGATACGATAAATGAGATGGCATTTTCAATATAATTATCAACCTTATTGTATGTATACAATATATGTGCATGATTTTTTAAGTCTATCAAATTCGTTAAAGGTACAATTTTACTTTCCATAAATACCTCACCAATACGTAGTAAGTTAAGTATAATGCAAAAAATGTATTTTTTCATTTCTAATATTATGAATAGTACAAACTAATTAAAAAAACTGCCAAAAATGGCAGCACATAATCCACTGTGATGAAGCTGTTTTACTTCTTTCCTTTAGACTTCAAATTGTAAACAAGGGTTGCTAACAGATTAGCTCCTATGAACAAGAGATTTCCTTGCGCATTAAAATGTAACTGCTGTGTTTCAAAGCTCATTTGATCATAGTGGTCTTCTACAGAAACTCCTCTTTCCTTGTTTCTTTTCTGAGTCTCTTTTAATTGTTTTATATACTTATACTGCACCGGTACTAGTAATAATGATAATACAATATAAGTCCCTATAATCCCTACAGCTACGTATACACCCATCACACTTTCCCCTTTCATTGTAAGACTCGGCATTTTTGGCTCCTTACAATTAAATACGGTGTAGGGATTATAAAGGTTTCTTGTTTTTTTATGATTACTGTACTTTTCGTACTTGGTAATTTGCTTCTTCCTTATTTTCATGTTGATCTTTTATCTTGAAGTGATAAATCAAGTAGCATGAAATGACAAACGGAACGCCTAGATATAGGGCTAATCGTTGCTCTGAGTCAAATGCTAAACTAGCCAGTACAATAATATTTAATGTTAGTGCGATGATTGGAAGTACTGGGAAAAACGGTGTTTTAAATTTTAGATCCTCTAGCTTACCTCCGTCTCGTATATATTTTCTACGGAAAGCAATTTGAGAAGCAGTAATTGAAATCCAACCAACTTGTGCACCTAGTCCAGCAATGGAAAGCAGCCATACAAACACCGTCTCTGCTGCGAAAAATCCTGAAAGAAGTGACAATAGAGAAATTCCCATTGTTAAAATCAATGCATTCATCGGTACACCCTTTTTGTTTACTTTTGTTAAAACTGGACTTGCCATTTTTTCTTTTGACATCGCATATAACATACGAGTAGCCGCATACAAACCTGAATTTCCAACTGACAGTAAGGCTGTTAGAATAACAAAATTCATAATATCTGCCGCATATGGAATCCCGATGCTATCAAAGACGACAACAAACGGACTCTCAATCACTCCCGCTTTTTCCATCGGAATTAATCCAGCAACCACAAAAATTGCCAGGACAAAGAATACAAGAGTTCTCCATACCGTTTGCTTGATCGATCTAGGAATGGTTTTCTCTGGGTTTTCACTTTCCCCAGCAGCAATCCCAATTAATTCTGTACCTTGAAAAGAAAAGTTCACAGCGATCATCGTTATAATTAACGCGGAAAATCCGTTCGGAAGCAAGCCATGAGCTGTGAAATTAGATAAAAACGGTGCTTCTTGTCCACCTTTTAAATCGATGAATCCGAACAAGGCTGCTCCACCTAACACAACGAAAAGTAAAATGGCTAATATTTTAATACTAGAAAACCAGAATTCTGCTTCCGCAAAAACTCTAGCTGACAATGCATTCAAGGAGAACAAGACGACAGCAAAGATCCCACTCCATATCCAAACCGGAACATCTGGGAACCACCTCTCCATTAACTGCCCTGCTGCTAGAAACTCTAACGCAATCGTTACAGACCACCCGAGCCAATATAACCAACCAAGGGCAAATCCCGTTCCTGGTCCGATAAACTTGGTCGTGTATGTTTGAAAGGAGCCTGATACTGGCATGGCGACAGATAATTCTCCAAGGCACAGCATCGTTAAAAACATAATAAATCCACCCACTAGATAAGATAGTATTGCTCCCATTGGACCCGCTTCACTAATCGTGTAGCCAGACCCTAAGAACAATCCTGATCCTATTACCCCTCCTAGTGAGATCATAAATAAGTGGCGAGTCTTCATTGTTCTTTTTAATTCATGAGAAGTGTTGTTTTCCGACAAATGCATTATATCCCCCTTTTCCCCTTGTAAGTATGCGTTTACATCTATACAATGCAAATTTTATGCCAAAATGGAAAAGCTTTAATTGTGAACTTTTTTCGAACTTGTTATGCCAAGTATTTTTGCATAAAAATTGAATTTTGCATTAGGGATGCAAAAAAACTCTTTCCGTTTGATCGGAAAGAGTTTTGAATTCTAATCAGATCCGGTAATTATTAGGTCATCCTGAATGGTAGCTAGTACAGTCAAAGGATCCACAACTTCGCCTTCTTTCACATGTAAAGAAGTGATATGGCCACTAATTCCAATTGTTATTTCTTCTGTACAGCCGTTATTCTTTTTAATAACAAATAACTTTTCCCATTCATACACATGGTTACTTTCCCCTGTAAGAACCTTCTCTATCGTACCGGAACAAGGACTATAAATAAATTCACATACTTTACCTAGCAACTAGGTTCACTCCTTTTACAAATCTTTTTTACTTACAGGGCTGCCTAATAAAGGTTCAGTAACCTTATTTATAACTGCTCACCTTATACCCATCCACGGAATCTAGCCGCTTCTGCCATCTTTTTAATCCCTACCATATATGCTGCTAAGCGCATATCTACACGATGGAGCTCAGCTGTTTGATATATATTTTCAAAGGAATGGATCATCACCTTAGATAGTTTTTCATCGACCTCTTCTTCTGACCAATAATAACCTTGATTATTTTGCACCCATTCAAAGTAAGAAACCGTAACTCCTCCTGCACTTGCCAATATATCTGGCACTAACAATATTCCACGTTCTGTTAAGATGGTTGTTGCTTCAAGAGTGGTTGGGCCATTAGCTGCTTCAACCACAATTTCCGCTTTAATATTGGCTGCATTTTGAGCGGTAATTTGATTTGAAATAGCTGCAGGTACTAAAATATCACAGTCAAGTTCTAATAACTCAGAATTACTTATCGTGTTTTCAAAGATTTTAGAAAAGGTTCCAAAACTATCGCGACGATCGAGAAGATAATCGATATCGAGCCCATTTGGATCGTGAACTCCCCCATATACATCTGAAACGGCGACCACCTTTGCCCCAGCATCGTGCATAAATTTCGCTAAATAGCTTCCTGCATTTCCAAACCCTTGTATAACCACTCTTGCTCCTTGTAATTCAAAGCCTTTTTTCTTTACCGCTTCTTCGACGCAAATCGTTACTCCTCGGGCAGTAGCTGTTTCTCTACCCTTTGATCCGCCTAATACGATTGGTTTTCCTGTGATAAAACCGGGAGAATCAAACTCACGCAAACGGCTATACTCATCCATCATCCACGCCATTATTTGAGAATTCGTGTACACATCTGGTGCTGGAATATCCTTTGTTGGTCCAACAATTTGGCTGATAGCACGGACATACCCACGACTTAATCTCTCAAGTTCTCTGAAGGACATCTTTCGTGGATCACAAATAATTCCACCTTTTCCGCCTCCATAAGGAAGATCCGTGATCCCACATTTCAAACTCATCCAGATGGATAATGCTTTTACCTCTTCCTCATCTACTTCCGGATGAAAACGAACTCCACCTTTTGTCGGTCCTACGGCATCATTGTGCTGTGAACGGTATCCTGTAAAAATTTGCACCGTCCCATCATCCATACGGACTGGAATACGAACTGTTAGCATTCTGATTGGATCTTTTAACAATTCATACATTTCATGTGTATAGCCTAGCTTATTTAAGGCTTTTTGGATAACCGTTTGCGTTGAGTAAAACAAGTTAAGAGATTCTTGTTCCTTTTGATGATCCTTTTCGATCGCATTTACCACAGTATTATTAGGCATCATTCTACCCCTCGTCGAATTAATAATTTTAGTTACCGATTAACAATTAAGAACCTAACACGTTTTGAATTTTTTCAAACGCCCAATCGATTTCTTCCTTTGTTATAATTAATGGTGGTGCAAAACGAATCACCGTTTCATGCGTTTCTTTACACAATAAACCAGCTTCTTTTAGTTGCTCACAGTATGGTCTAGCAGCCTCAGTAAGTTCTAAACCGATAAACAATCCTTTTCCTCTAATTTCTTTTATCTTCGAATTGTTGATTGTTTTTAGTTGATTCAGGAAATACTCTCCTAACTTTAGGGAACGTTCAGCTAGTTTTTCTTCCTCAATTACTTCAAGAGAAGCAAGCGACACAGCACAAGCTAGAGGATTTCCTCCAAATGTAGATCCGTGTGAACCTGGGTTGAATACTCCTAGTACATCAGAGTTCGCGACCACACAAGAGATTGGGAATACTCCGCCGCCAAGTGCTTTTCCTAAAATAAGAATATCTGGATCTACTTCCTCCCAATCACATGCAAACATTTTCCCTGTACGCGCTAATCCTACTTGAATTTCGTCTGCAATAAACAATACATTCTGTTCTTTACATAAATCTGATGCAGCCTTTAAGAATCCTTCTGGTGGTAAAAGAATTCCCGCTTCTCCTTGAATTGGTTCCATTAAGAATGCAGCAGTGTTTGGAGTGATGGCTCCCTTTAGAGCTTCTAAATCCCCGTAAGGAATTAACTTAATCCCTGGTAAAAGCGGACCGAAGCCACGCTTGTATTCAGGATCTGATGATAAGGACACTGCCCCAAGAGTTCTTCCATGAAAGTTGCCTGTACAAGCGATGATTTCTGCTTGATTCTCTACAATCCCTTTTACATCGTACCCCCAACGACGTGCTGCTTTTAGAGCTGTTTCCACCGCCTCTGCCCCTGTGTTCATTGGAAGTGACATGTCTTTTTTGGTTATCTTACAAATCTTTTCGTACCAAGGACCTAACTGATCATTATGAAAGGCACGTGACGTTAGTGTAACTTTATCTGCTTGATCCTTTAGAGCTTGAATGATTTTCGGATGACGATGACCTTGATTCACTGCTGAATAAGCACTCAGCATATCCATATAACGATCGCCTTCCGGATTTTCCACCCATACACCTTCTGCCTTTTCAATAACGATTGGTAGCGGATGATAGTTGTTTGCTCCAAATTTTTGAGTTTGTGCAATAATGTTAGTAGTTTTTGAAGTTGTTTGATTCATTGTGTTACCTCCTTATTTTATAGAGTTTCTGAAGTTGTTTTTGCTTGCATATGCAATAGTAAATAATCAGGGCCACCAGCTTTAGAGTCGGTTCCTGACATATTAAAACCTCCAAACGGTTGATAGCCAACAATAGCACCTGTACACGTACGGTTGAAGTAAAGATTTCCAACATGAAATTCTTCTCTAGCTCTTTCGATATGCTCTCTGTTGTTGGAAATGAGGGCACCAGTTAGTCCGTAATCCGTGTTATTTGCGATCTCCATCATATGGTCAAAGTCACGAGCTTTACAGAATGCTAGAACGGGACCAAAGATTTCTTCTTGCATTAAGCGGGCTTTTTCATCTACATCGGCAAATATGGTTGGCTTAATGAAGAAACCTTTAGAATCATCTCCTTCACCACCAGCCATTAACATGCCCTCTTGTTTGCCGATTTCAATATACTCCATGATTTTTTTGTATGCTTTTTCATCAATAACAGGTCCCATATAGGTTTCTTTTAATTCTGGACTTCCTACCGTCAGCAGACCTGTTAAGGCAACCGCTTTTTCTAGCACTTCCTCATACACATCTTGGTGGACTACTGCTCGTGATCCTGCAGAGCATTTTTGTCCTGAAAAACCAAATGCGGAGTAAACAATCGAAGCAGCAGCAAGATCTAAATCCGCCTCGTTATCAACGACTACCGTGTCTTTCCCACCCATTTCAGCGATCACTCGCTTGATCCAAATTTGTCCAGGATGAACTTTGGCTGCACGCTCGTTGATCCGGCACCCTACTTCACGAGAACCCGTGAACGACACAAAGCGAGTTTTCGGATGATCAACAAGATAATCTCCGATTTGCGCACCACTACCAGGTACGTAATTCAATACTCCCTTAGGCAATCCCGCCTCATACATTAACTCTACAAATTTTGCAGCAATGACTGGTGTTGAATTGGCTGGTTTTAATAACACCGTATTTCCTGTAACAATCGCTGCAACCGTTGTTCCCGCCATAATTGCAAGCGGAAAATTAAATGGTGAAATAATGACTCCTACTCCAAGTGGAATATAATGAAATTGATTGTACTCACCGTCACGACTTTGCACATCCATGCCGTTTTTCAGCTTCAGCATTTGACGAGCGTAATACTCAAGAAAATCTATTGCTTCTGCTGTGTCCGCATCCGCTTCGTTCCATGGTTTACCTGCTTCTTTTACTAGATAACTAGAAAATTCATGTTTACGTCGGCGCATGATGGCAGCAGCACGGAATAATATGTTTGCACGATGCTCAGGTTTCCACTTTTTCCAGCTTTCAAATGCTGTCAATGCAGCCTGCATTGCCTTCTCCGCTAGTTCTTGATTGGCCATAGATACGGTTCCAATCATCTCTTCCTTATTCGCTGGATTAATTGAAACAATTTTCTCTTCTGTTGTAATTTCTTCATTTCCAATGATCACTGGGTAATCTTTTCCTAATTGTGTTTGAACATAAATTAGTGCTTCTTGAAAGTCTTGTTTATTCTTTTCAATCGAAAAATTAGTAAATGGTTCATGTGTATAAGGTTTCATTATTTTTCCCCCTTTTGATTCTTCCACATGTTTAATGCAAGTTTCGTGCCAACTCTTATTTCTGCGTCACATTAATGTTTCTCTTTAAATAGACGCAATAATTTTTTGCACTATTTTCGATTTTTTGTCACAAATACAAAAAATATTTTGCGTTATGAAGTTTGTTTTGATTAAATAGTTGGTAATGAGACTAAATCAAGGGAGAACGTTCATGGAGAATTCAAAGAAATCATTATCGTATCTTCAATATGTAAATAAATTATATGAGAGAATTTTAGACGAGGTAGAGGTTGGCGTTCATGCCGTGGATGAAACCGGAAAAACCATTATCTATAACAAAAAAATGATGCAGATGGAATCAATGGATTTACACGATGTAATTGATAAAAATCTACTAGATGTGTTTATGTTTAAAGACGATCAATCTAGTACTCTTGTACAAGCACTTCAAGAAGGCAAAGAGACCACGAATGTCAAACAAACGTACTTCAACAATAAAGGTCGAGAAATTACAACGATCAACAATACCTTCCCTATTTTTAAAGATGGTGAAATTCAAGGAGCCGTTGAAATTGCTAATGATGTCACCAAACTAGAACGCCTTATCAAAGGAAATATGAATACAAAAGGGACAACTCGGTTTACATTTGATCATATAATCGGCAATAGCCCTGCGATTAAAGAAGTAATTGAATTTGCAAAACGTGCTGCAAGAACCTCTTCGTATGTGTTAATTGTTGGTGAAACCGGAACGGGAAAGGAGCTGTTTGCGCAGAGTATTCATAATGCTAGCAGCCGGTTTTCGGCTCCTTTTATTTCACAAAACTGTGCAGCCCTACCAGATAATTTAATAGAAAGTCTATTATTTGGAACAAAACGTGGAGCATTTACAGGTGCTGTTGACTCACCAGGGTTATTTGAACAAGCAAATGGCGGTACATTATTACTGGATGAAATCAACTCCTTAAATCTTAATCTTCAAGCCAAATTATTAAGAGTTCTACAAGAAAAAATGATTCGTCGTGTAGGTGACACAAAGGATACAGCAGTAGATGTAAGAGTCATTGCCAATATTAATGAGGACCCAATTGATGCGATTGCCAATGATCATTTACGAAAAGACTTGTATTATCGACTGGGAGTTGTCACTCTCTTTGTTCCACCGTTAAGGGATCGAAAGGAAGATATCCCCCTACTTGTTCAACATTTTATTGAAAAGTATAATGAACGTTTTCAAATGAATGTGAAAGGTTTATCTGAAGAAGTGACCAGATCCTTTATGGAATATGATTGGCTCGGAAATGTTCGAGAACTTGAACATATCATTGAGGCTGCCATGAACATTATTATGGATGAAGAAGAGATTCAATACTCTCATTTACCATTCCAATATCGAAGCAAAATGCAAATGAAAGAAATGATGATCCCTTTATCAACAGTGGACCATTTTATTAAAGAGAGCAATGATGTCACCGTCCCGCTAAAGGATCAAATGGAGTTGTTTGAACGATCATATATTGAACATATCCTAAAGAAAAATGACTTTAACATTTCTAAGTCAGCCAACTTACTTGGACTCAGTCGACAAAGTCTACAGTACCGTATGAAAAAGTTAAATATAGAATCTAATTGATTAGTGAATCGGAATCTTGAGATGGTTCCGATTTTTTATATTTTAGAAATATTTTATAGGTACTTGGAGATACTTAAGTTGCTAACTAATATTGATGGGAGGAATTTATTATGGTTGAGGAAAATTCAATTCGAATGAAAAAGATATTCTTAAACACTTGCGGTTCATTCGAAAATTGTACAGAATCCACTATCCAAACCTTTTTACAACAATGCGAAGAAAACGGCATTGACTCACAATTCTGCATGAGTTGGGTCGAGCAGCACAAATCAGAAATCCCTGATTGGCAAACGGTATCAAAAGTCACTCTAGATTGGATGAATCAACACACATCAACGGGGTCACCTATCTCTTTTTCAGAATAAAATATAGTGGAGATTTTCCCTCTCCACTGTATTCATGACAGTTCAGCCAGCTCCTACCTTGCACCTTTCAATCTGCACATGAAATTTTTTAGCGAGTATAGGAACATCAATTTATACAATAAAAGGACTACTAATTAGTAGCCCTTCTCAATTTCATTATCCAGTGATTCTAGCACTCCAATTTCCTCCACCTTGGTCACATGTAACATTTCCGGTTGCTCTTCGCCCTTCGATTCTACCTGTGTAGGTACAGTTGTTTCCATCGCTGCTATTTCGACGTTCGATTCGAACCTGGTTTCCTTGTTGTTGCATTCGTAAGACAGCTGTAATTGGCGTTGCACCTTGTCTAGTCCATCTACCATCAAATACATTACTATTTCCTCGTCGTGTCCAAATTCCTCTCCAACCACCTTCTTCTACTTCCCATCTTCTTCCTAAATCTGGTTCTGCAGGTCCTCTTAAGATCGTACCGCTCCAAGACCCGCCACCTCTGTTACACACATTACTACCTACTACTCTGTTTCCTTCAATTCTACCTACGTACTGACAATTGTTTCCATCGCTACTATTTCTTCTTGCAATACAGACGAAATTGCCGTCCACAGTCATTCTCAATACTGCGGTAATTGGCGTTTGTCCAGCTCTCGTCCATCTGCCATCAAACACATTGCTGTTTCCTCGTCTTGTCCAAACGGCTCTCCAGCCACCTTCTTCCACTTCCCATCTTGTACCTAAATCGACTGGTTGTCTTACTGTAGAAACAGATGGATCTTCATAATAATAATACGGTTGGACGGGTTGATAATTGTAAGCATAGTAATATGGGTTGCCGTAGTTGTACATAGATACAACCTCCTACTCATGTAATCTATTTATAATTAATCATGCATTTCATCATATGCCTAAATAAAAAAAATGCCCCAATAAAAGCTAGGTCCTAATGATCTTTTATTATCATTGGTAGAGGATAGCTAGGCCAACATAATAAAACAAAAAAAGCCACCCTAAAAGGCAGCCATATTTTAGTAAGTTTTATACTGTTAATTCAATAAGATTCCTTTCAGGGTCCTCTATTACACTTTCATAATAGCCATCACCCGTCAGACGCGGTCCATCTACGAGAACATACCCATCTGCTTGAAACTTTGCCGTAAGTTCATTAACCTTTTCTCTACTGCCAAGTGAAAACGCGACATGTGCCCAACCGATTCTGTTAGCTGTATCTTCTCTATCTACACCTACTTTGCGCATAATCTCTAACCGCGCTCCACTCTCGAATTGAATAAAATATGATTCAAAGCCTTTTTTCACATTATGATACTTTTCATTTGATTTTCCGTTAAAGTAACTTTCATAAAAAGCTTTCATCTTTTCTAAATCTTTCACCCAGATGGCTATATGCTCAATTTTCAAATCTCTCTACTCCTCCCTTTTGGGTTACATAGCAGTTGATTCAGTATTTCTTTTCAATAAGATCTTCCTTTCGACTATGATTCTATTTAACCTTTCAGAAGCCAAAAACATCCCAATTGCAAAGAGTACGATCACATAGGGGAAAATACCAATCGTTGTTTGAGCAGCAACCAATCCTAGTAATGGTGGTAAAAAGGTACTTCCCGTATAGGCAAGCGCCATTTGATAACCCATGATTGTCTGAGAATGTTCTTTTCCAAAGCGTGTTGGAGTTTCATGTAACATGCATGGAAAAATGGGTGCCAAACCTAAGCCAATTAATATTAAACCTACAAGGGAAAAGATCGTAGGTAGAGGTAATAGCAAAAGGATCGTACCAGCAAGTGCTGTAAGCTGACCTGAGCGAATTAACGTTTTGTTATCCACCCTTAGCGTAATAAATCCGGTCAAGAACCTGCCTATCGTAATGCCTCCATAATACAAAGAAACCCACTGAGCAGCAACTCCAACTGACAAATCCTTTACGTTTACCAAATAACTACTTCCCCAAAGACCTATTCCCGCTTCAGCACCACAATAAAATAAAAAAGTAGCCATGGCTAACTTTACTCCCTTAATTTGAAGAGGCTTTTCATTTTTTGTAGACTGACTGTTAGAAGCATCTATTTCTGTGTTTAGTTTGTTGTTCGATTTACTAGCTACCTTTTCCCATAACGGCAAGGTTAAGAAAAGAATAATGACTAATCCAAATTGAAGACCAGCTATAGTAAAATATCCATTTCTCCACGATTGATCTCCCGTAAGAAACGAAGACATAATAATTGGCCCAAGCGTAGCCCCCACTCCCCAAAAACAGTGAAGCCAACTCATGTGGTGTGCCTTATAGTGGGCAGCCACATAATTGTTTAAAGCAGCATCCACGCAACCTGCTCCTAATCCAAGTGGGATTGCACAAATAAACAACCAAATGATTGAAGGTGCAAAATTAAATCCAAGAATGGCTACAGCCGTCAAGAGACAGCTGATAAAAGTCACCTTACCAGTACCGAACCTATTAAGAACTTTCCCTGTAAATAGACTTGAAACAATCGTGGCACCTGCAATCATCATAAATAACCAGCCAGCCATTTCCATTGGTGCCTCGTATTCTGATCGCATTAATGGCCATGTAACCCCTAATAAAGAATCTGGTAAACCTAAGCTAATAAAAGCCAAATAAATGATCAATAAGAAAAATGTTGCCATTAGCAGTACTCCTCTATTGTCTATTTATATATTTGTTTTCGTGATCATGAGCTCCAACCCTAAATTCTGTAATCCTAACAAATAGTCTTGCTTCCAGTTACTTTCGGTTAGTTCAGGAAGATGCTCACTCGGAACATAGATCGAACTTTGTTTTTTTATCTGTTCAAGAACCTTTTCATTCACTTCACCATGACAAAAAATAACCATATGAGGGTTTATTATTGCAACAAATGTAGCTACTAATCTACTCACCGCATCCAATGTATGATCATCAAGAAATACCGTTCGGTTTTCCAAGGCTTGAAAAAAGTTTTGTTTTTCGTACTGAGGAACAAAGGATACCTCACCTGAGAAAAAGGAACGTCCACGCACCACATCTCCATTAATCAAAACACCAGCACCTGGACCATTATGGCCAAAATACAAGTATACGAGAGACTGATTGTCCGTATTCCCGAGCGATTTAAAATAGCCAAGTACCGCTGCATTCATATCGTTTTCGATTACGACAGGGATAGAGAAAAGATTTTCATAATACCCTTTTAAATCAAAATTCTGCAAATGGTCATAATCAGGTATGTAAAATATACGACCATTATCGACAGACCCAGGTACGCCAATCGCAATGGAAGATATTCCTGGATACTCCGTAATGATGTCCTGAATACATTTTGTTAACAGACTTAAATCGTTATTCTTTAATACGCTTGATGTGTTCCCTTGCTTCTTTACCTCTCCCAAACAATTAAAAACGGTATAGTGAGTTTCATTACTTTCTAAAAATATTGCCAAGCCCAGCATATACTCGGGATTGTATGAGTAGCGTTTAGCCCTTCTTCCTCCACTCGAATCATCAAGGCCAACGACCAACAGTTCTCCATCCTTTTCCATTTGCATGAGAAATTTACTAATCGTAGGAAAACTAATTCCTAATTTATTACTTAATTCAACTTTTGTTGCACTCCCAAGTTCAAGTAAAACAGTTCGAATACCCTTTAAGATGACGTTTTTCATTGATTTCGGAGTTGCAATTAAATCACTCATCAATTCACCACCGTTTCAAGACACTTATTAAACATCTTTAATAAGTTACAAAAATACAATAGCACACTAAAATCGTGCACACAATAACAAAATTTTATGAAAGTCAAAAAGAGTCAACCAGTTAAGGCTGACTCTTATACATATTCACTATGCCATTTAGGCAACAAATGCAGCACCAACAATAATTAACAAGATGAATAGTACAACGATTAACGCAAAACTATTGTTATACATTCATTAACACCTCCCTCAGCGTTACAATACTATCCTATGCTGATAGAAAGAAATCGGAAGGGCGAATGCCTACTCATTAATATTGGAAAACATTACCTATCTTTGGTCCTCCAGGATGGTTTTTATCTTTTTCAAATCCTTTATATTTGCTTTCTTCATCATTGTGGACATAAAAGGAGAGAAAAGTTTAGAGAAGCCAGTGGGAATTCCCCTATTTCGTAGAGTCATACGAGTAACATCCCTTTCAATTAACTCCCATGTATAGATGGTCTCCATTGGAAACGGACCTGAAGAAGTCTTCATGACTAACTTCTCCCCTGGTTGGAATTCAGTAATCTCGTATACATAAGCAAGTTCTCTTCCAAGAAAATTCGCCTTAAATGCAATTTGAGATCCTTTCTGTACAGTTTTTTCAGTTTTCCATTCCACCGACTGTATATTCACATACCATTCTGGAGCATTTTCCGGATTGGATGCGTACGTTGATACTTTTTCTAACGGATGGTTTATGATGATTTCAGTAAACACGTCTACCATGATTATGTTCCTCCAGTTGAGATTGGATCATCTATTGCTCTTTATTATTTTCTTCAACATATTTTTTTAATAACGTGCCAAGAAGTTGTTTCCATCCATGAGTATGTGATTCCTCCCATTCTTCTTCAATAACGCCTGAAGCTGTATGGGATAATCGAAGAGTTGTAACACCATCTTTTTCAATCAATCGATAGGTATATGCACTATTAACTGCCCCTTGCATGCCTAAATGACCATGTAGTCGAATTTCCTCTGGAGCATTTACATAATACACATTTCCCCATACCGCTCCATCATTTTCTCCCCATTTTTCAATAAATTGTCCTCCTGGTACTGCATCAAAAAAAAAGGTTGATGGCACACCTTTTGGAGCTAAGCGAAACTCCCACCAGTCTTCTGCCTTCTCTGTCAAAGCTTTAAAAACCTCTTTACGTGGTGCGTTAATGACTACTTCTTGCTCAATTCGAAATACTTTTGCTTGTTTTGAATGTTCCATTTCTAATTCCCCTCCTGTTTGTTCAGCTAATGATTTTAAATTCAGAAGTGATCGGGCATCCTTCTTCATATATTTCCCTACCCATCTTTCGTTCATTTCCTCTAAAGGTATGACATTTAAATAATTAAACCTGTATTTCCCCTCGCGTCGAACAATAACAAGATTGCCTTCTTGCAAAGCTGATAAATGCTTCATAATCGCATATCTTGAGACTTCGGGAAAAAAATCATTTAGTTCTCCCGTCGTTTTGGGGGATTCCTTCAATAAGTCAAGAATGCGTCTTCGGGTCGGGTGGCCCAGTGCTTTAAAAAGAGTTGAAAGTTCATCTTCCATTCACAATGATCCTTTCCAGATTGGTTTTAAATATAACATGTTACCTTTTAGTCACTTATTGTATGTGACTATATAGTAACATGTTGAATAAAAAAAAGGAAGAGCTTCATATCAAATCGGCTGATCCTTTATTTAATTATATTCCCCTTGAAGGTAACCATTATATAAATATCCTTTTATCATATTTGTTATATTATGCAACGATCAATGATTGTACTAATTTGTTCTCTACTATGCAGACCACGCATCGTATTGATCAGTTCCCCATCCTTGAATACTAATAGCGTTGGTAACCCCATAATCCCGAATCGCGATGCTAGTTCAGGTTCTTCATCCGCATCAACCTTCGCAATCACCACTCGACTTCCGTATTCCACTTCAAGTTCGTCTAAAATTGGTTCTTGCACACGGCACGGAGGGCACCATGGAGCGCCAAAATCCACTAATACAACTCCCTTTTTTTCTACTTGTTTATGAAATGTTTCTTGACCTAGTTCCAACATTATTTGTTCCTCCTTATCGGTCATCTTTAATCGCTGCCACACGTTCCATTAAATTTAATCGAATCATTTGAAGCGTCTCAATCTGCTTTTCAATTTCCTCCAGTTTTTCCTCGTAAATCGGCAGTACTTCTTTACAAAAGGTTTCTTTATTTTTAAGAACACAGTGTAAAAACCCAGAAATCTGATCTATGGAGAGTCCTAAATCCAAATAAAACTTGATCGTATGGACTTGGTCAATGGCTGTTTCATTGTATATGCGATAGCCATTCGATAATCTCGTCGCACTTAAAATCCCTTGCTCCTCATAATACCTTAGGGAACGGATACTCACCCCCGTTAATTTAGATAACTCACCGATTTTCATTGAGGAGACTCCTTTCATACGCTTGATACTTCCATTCTAAACCGTAACACTAATGTGAGGGTCAATATTTTTTTGAAAAATAAAAAGAGTCAACCTGTTTGATTAACTCCTTCAATAAAATTCATTTAGTATATGTAGTAATCTACCAATGCTTCGCGGCAGGTCTTTTTGCACCTGTCCATCCCATTTGTAAAAGTTCTTTCGCTATTAGGATATTAAAAAACCCATGTCCGACCAATACCACAGATTGGGATTTTTCAGCCGAACGGATTAGTTCCTCTGCAGCTTGTTTGGCTCGATTTTTTGCATCCGCAAAGGATTCACATTTTCTAGAGTAACCCGCAACCCACAAACACCTCATCAAGACTGCCCATCCGCTTGGCTGCAATTTTACCTTCGAGAAAAATCCTGATATTGTTGGCAACTCTGTTTCTCTGAACAAAGAATCGGAAACAAGGTCCACTGTGGGAATTAATAATTTTGCAGACTCCCTAGACCTATATAAATCACTTGTATAGATCATGCTGGCTATTGCCAATTTATTTTTCGTTTCCTTCGGGTAAGTTTCTTCTTTAAAAACCCCATGATCATCGTACCTAGTTACCCAGTCTTCAAATTGTTTAAATGTAATCCAATCATTCTGTTCCCATTTTGATCTTCCATGTCTTATTAAAGAAATCTCCATAAAAATATCTCCCACTGAAAAATAAATAAAAAGCAATGTAAATGAAATTTACACCGCCCACCCTGATCTGAATCATTTGTAAATTCTCCTGTGATATATCTTAACCTACGTTAACCAATGTTCCGGTACTTTTAAATGAGATGGTAATTTAGTATTTTTGTCGCCTTCCGCGGCATTTACTTGTGCTTGTGTAAGAAAGATACTGCCTTGTAAATTTGCGCCATGTAAATTGGCATCTCTCAAATCGGAACCAATAAAGTCACAATAACGTAAATCACTTTCCCGAAGGTCCGCAGCAATTAGAAATGCGCCCCTCCAACTCATACCTTTTAAGTTTGCACCTTTTAACTTGGCACCAATTAAATCCATGCCTTTGCCAACTTTTTTCAGATGATTTTTGTCTTTTTTCACCTTATGACGAACAAGCTCACTTGATTTTATAAGGTATTCATTTACGACCTCACGATGATTTGATACATTAAGATCCATTAATGAATTCGGATTAAGTTTCGTAAGGGCTTCCGTCTCCTCTAGTACCTTTTGTATCTCAATATGAATGGAACGAGTTTCTGCTAGAATAAGTGCTTCCTGTAAGTAATACAACATCTCGTGAAGCTGCTGCATGATTGGAAAAACATGAAACATTTCCTTTGCTGCATTCTTGTCTTCCCGCCAGTCTCTACCTTTATAAGTAAATTGAGAAACTTTTTGTCCAGCTCCAAAGCATTCATACACGGTACAGCCTTTATATCCCTTCGCCCGTAAACCCTCATGAATTCCCCAATGATAATCATCCTGAAGGTTTTTACATGGTACCCCTCCATCTTTATCCTCAGCAAAATCAGCTGATTTGATAAAAGGCAAAGCGACACAGCACAAGCCAAAACACTTTTCACAATCAGCTTTATAGTTTATAAAAGGTACTTTATTTGTCATAGTTTGATGAAACAACCTGTACACTCCTCTTCCAAATATAAACAAATACCATATTTCTATACATCCCCCTTATCGTGTAACGGACCTTTTCATGTTAAAAAGGGAACTAAAATGAGAAGTAAACTTGCACCTGAATTAGTTAATTTACAACCTTACTAAAATGCTCTACTGTCGGAAATGGGTCATAGAAATGGTGTAATAAAAGTTTCCACTCCTGGTATTCTGCTGACCCACGAAATCCAATAGAGTGATCCTCTAATGTGTCCCACTTCACAAGTAACAAATACTTTCCCTTCACTTCCAAACAGCGCTGTAACTCATGTGACTGATAGCCTCTCATACTAGAAATAATTCTGGATGCTTGTCGAAATGCCTCCTCGTATTCCTCTTCAAGCCCCTCTCTAACCTGAAGCATTACCGCTTCTAAAATCATAAAAAACTCCCCCTGTCTTCTTACAAATCTCTTGCTAGTCGAATCATATCTCTACAATGGATACCATTTTCGTAGATTTCCTCTGGGTAATTCTTGCTAAAAAAGTCGATGTCTACACCCACAATTCGAAATCCACATTTTTGATAAAGAGCCAGCTGTCCAATACTGGAATTACCCGTACCTATTTCAATTCGGTGAAATCCACGATCTATAGCTATCTGGATAGCGTGCAAAACAAGCTTTTTGCCAAGCCCTTTCTCTTGTTCACTCTCTAAAACGGAAAGATTCACTAGCTCAACGGTTCCAGGTCTAGTAGTGAGTAGAACGTAAACACCAACTACTATGTTTGAGTCTTCAGCTATATAGCAATCTCCCCTTCTGATATACTCTTCTACTATTTTTCGAGACGGATCAGCTTCAAGCAACAAATCAAATGGAACTGAGTCCCCTGTATTAATCTTTCGTATTTTCATATATAATTCTCACCTACTGTCATGACACTTTCCATTATACACCATTTTTATTTGTTAAAATGGAAAGAATTCTGTTCTTTCCTGTCCCGATTTCATCTCTTTTATTTTTATTTTATTCAATTTTACTTCCTCTTCTCCTATGATAATGACATTTGGAAAACCTTCTTTGTTGGCTTTTTCCATCAACTTCCCAAGTTTCTTTTTTCCTAGTTCCATTTCTACGTTATAACCCCTTTCCCTAAGCTGCCTCGCCACTTTTAAAGTCTCTTTTTCCGTGTTAATCGGAATAATATAATAATCTATCCTAGATTCCTCCTGGTTCATCTTCTTGTTTGAGCTAATCGCCGTATAAATTACATCCAAACCAAAAGAAATTCCTACGGTTGAAAACTTCTGATCTGTGCCAATCAGTCCACCAATTGCGTTATCGTATCTTCCACCACTACCAATGCTAGATTTAATAGACTCATCTTTTAAAAAAATCTCGTAAATACTACCCGTATAGATTTCTAACCCTCTCGCTAAAAATGGATTAAAAGTACATTCTGTTTTCATACCAAGCCCCTCCAAATAGCCTTCTAGCTCCATTAGTTCATCTAATCCCTTTTGGACAAGAGCGTTTTGATTGGTAAAAGACTCAAAATAACTATATTCTGTATTGTTATTTGAGTTTAGAAATTGTTTGATGTTATTAATAACTGTTGAATCTAACCCAAGCTCAGTTAGTGCATTAACAACTCCAACCGTCCCTATTTTTTCAAGCTTATCAAGGATTAACACTACTTTATTCATTTTTTCGCGCGGAGTTTGAAAGACCTCTAGTAACCCTGTTAAAAGTTTTCTATTGTTATATTGAATGGTTATTTCTAATTCAAGTTTTCTGAACACATCCAGTGCCATCATCATTAATTCCGCTTCAGCTATTTGTGAATCCACACCTACTATATCCACATCACACTGAGTAAACTCTCGAAACCTTCCTGTTTTTATAGGACCATCACGAAACACTTTACCAATTTCGTATCTTTTAAAGGGCATTCTAACGGTTGGGTTCATGGCTATGACTTTAGCAAACGGAATGGTCAAATCGTAGCGCAAGGCTAATTCTCTTTTTCCCCGATCAGAAAGTGTATACATTTCTTCAAGAATCTCAGCTCCACCCCCATATTTAGATGCGAGCAACTCTGTGTAGTTTAAGATTGGTGTCTCTAGAGGTTTACAACCATATTGAATAAAAACATCTTCCAATGTTCTTCTAACTCTTCTTCTCACCGCCTCGGCCTCCGGTAAAAAGTCCTGCGTTCCTCTTACATTTTGATAATCCATTTTCTTCATGTTCTGTCAGCCTCCTACTTTTAGTTAAATAAAAAAACCGCACTCGTTAAGTTAGAAACTTAAGCAAATACGGTTCATGAGAAATAGCCTCCCTATGTACGATTTTTTAATCGACTAGCAAGACTACTAATTATGATGATGAAATTGTGATGTATAGGTAGTTATATACTGCATTTTTCGTCACCTCTAATTTCCATATAATGTATCATATTTGATTAGGGAAATTCAATAGTTTTGAATATGAAATATGTTTATACATTCCACTAATTTCTGGATATCCAAGGAACCAAACCCTTCAATAGCTCCGCCCAAAATAATAAAAAGATGAAGACCCTCTTTGGATCTTCATCTTCCTACATTATAAATTCTCGAAAAATACTCGGATGACGTCTGCTCCGCCAATCACTGTTCCTAGTGTACTTCCAAGATTTGATAATACTACAATTAGCAAGATTCGGCTAACTTTGTTTTTCCAGAATCCTTTTACACTAAACACATCTTCGGATAACGTTTCAAAATCCTTAACACTTGGGCGTCTGACATAAGCTTGGGCTAGTCCGGCAAACCAGCCTGATGCGAGAACTGGGTTTAAAGATGTAATCGGTGCTGCCAAAAACGCTGTTAACACCGTCAATGGATGCCCGAGTGCAATTGCTGCACCTAAAGCCGATAACCCACCATGCCACAAAATCCAACTGAATGTTTGGGATAACCCTGCTTGTGGGTTCGCAACAAACGTATACGCAATTATTGCTAAGATCATCACTGGGATACTCCAGCCAATGATTTTTGG
The DNA here is from genome assembly GCF_050586445.1 of Bacillus coreaensis. Taxonomy (NCBI): domain Bacteria; kingdom Bacillati; phylum Bacillota; class Bacilli; order Caryophanales; family Bacillaceae; genus Bacillus; species Bacillus coreaensis. The sequence goes on along the minus strand of NZ_JBOCCY010000007.1, from coordinate 198,020 downwards.
CCATTTTGATTTTGTAGGGACCGATGTTAGCTTTGTTAAGTCCTGTTCTTTTTTAATTTCTTCCTTGATTCCTGGAACATGTGCTGCACCCAGTACGGCAATAATTTTCTGCCCTGGAGCCTCTTTTATTTTTTGTGCAAGATATTGATCTCTTTCATCAATGAGAGGTTTCTTTAATCGTGGAAAAGTTTCCGTAAATTCATTAAGAATCGCTTGAAGAGTATCCTGACTTTTCATTTTTTCCAATTCTTCTTCCGTAATACTTTCCTTGCTAAAAATACCTGCGATCACTTGGCTTAAAAGAAGCGCTTTTCCTTTAAGGCCAATTCCACCCCAAATTCTCGCAAAGGTGATTTGAATATTCCGATCGGCGAGTACAAGTGTAGCACCTGTTTCTTTCGCTGATTCAATTCCTTGTATCATTTCCTGCCCTGCTTTTATGCCAAATTGATTGGCCATCCGATTTTGAAAGGAAGAAATGGCTAAATTCATTAATAATAAAGAAGCTTTCTTTTCCTTAATCACTTGTATGATATCCATTTCCTTCCACTTGTTTCCATCCGTAATCGATTGGTATCTTTGCTTATCCAACTCTACACAGACAGCATCAGGTTTCTCAGCTTCAATAACCTCCTTCACCTGCTCTGCACTATGCTTTGACACATGGGCGGTCCCAATAAGTATGTATTCTTTTCCGTCTAGATGAATTCTTGTAATGTTATCTTCTACCATAGATACCTTCCTTTAATAACCATCACGTGATTTGTCTACTAACCTAATAATGATGTCCATGTTTTTTGTCCATTATAACATGAAAGCACCACCAATTGTGCCTTTTACTCTAGCTATCTTTATCTACGAACCTATCCATGGGACCAAAGATACATCATTCATGTTATAATACAATTTGCATTTATTATTTTTGAGGTGCTATACCATGAGCGAAAAGGAACCAAGTTATATCACACTTTCAAAGCGGAAGTGTAAAGAAACCGGGATGAATCCAAATGAGATCGTTCGTCCTAGAGTAAATTTATCTAAATTAGAAGTTCAAAAGAGACAAGGAGAATACAGAGAAATACTGTCTGTAGTTCGTTTTTTTTCAGAAAAACTAATACTTACATTAAAAGAAACGCCAATTTTCATCACTATTTCGGATTCAGAAGGTTACCTATTAGACTTGGCAGGTGACGAACTCATTAAGTCTACTATTGATCAATTCGGAATTAAATTGGGAAGTTTATTTAGACAAGAAGATACAGGTACGAGTGTAGTTAGTTTGGCATTAGAACATCAGCATCCCGTTCAGTTAGTAGGAAAGGACCATTACCACACCTTTCTTCATGAAATGGCTTGTTATGGCGCTCCTTTTCATTACACGGATGAGAACCATCTATTAGGTAGTGTAAGTATCATGGTCCCTGTTGCATTTCACAATCCCTTATTTATGCCAATGCTAACCCAATTAGTGGATTCCATTGAGCGAGAATTGCTTTTAAGAAAACAAAATCGTAAGCTTAATATCTTTAATCAAGTATTGCTAAATGGAGCTAGAAATGGAATCATTATCACCAATGCAGAAGGGATGATTTTAGAGTTTACTGACTTTGCTAAGGAGATCTTTCAACATCCATTTACAAGTATTTATGAACTTCCAATTATAGGAGACTACTTTAATAATGTCCTTACAATGAAGGAAATTTATGATAGTAAAGAAGTCATTTTTTATAGTACTTTAGCAGACCCCATTATTTGTCTTTTTGATGCACAACCGATTTATGAAGGAGACAAGGTCATTGGTGCCTATGGACAATTACGAGATATGACAGATCGCTTTTTTATGGAGGAAAAGATAAAGACGACTGAAAAACAAGTACTTGCAGGACGAATTGCGGCTGGTATCGCGCATGAAATAAGGAATCCTCTAACAACTGTACGCGGGTATCTTCAATTTCTTGAAAAAGAGGTGGCGAGTGATACCGGTCAATTATTTTCCAATCTACTCATTCCAGAAATCGATCGAGCGAATAAAATTATTACAGATTTTCTAAGTATTGCAAAGCCTTCAGAAAGAATGTTTGAAAGCATGCAGGTTAAGCATTTCTTTACAAGCTACTTATGGAATTTTCTTAAAAGTGAAGCTTTGCTGCACAATGTAAATCTGGATTTTTATATCACACCACATACAGAGAATCTTTTCATCTTATGTAATCGCGAAGAGTTGCTTCAGGTATTTATTAATCTATTTCAAAATTCTTTACAGGCAGAAGGCGACACTCCATTAGCCGTAAGAATCTGTACCGATATAAAAGATCAATATATCCAAATTATGTTCAGTGATAATGGGAAAGGTATTCCAACCTCCATTGTGGCGAATATTTTCGAACCGTTCTTTTCAACAAAGGATATCGGGACAGGATTAGGCCTATCAGTCTCGCTAAAAATAATTGAGAATCACAATGGTCAAATGTCTGCCAAAAGCAAGGAAAATTCAGGTACTACCTTTATAATAGAACTCCCTCTTCATAAGGAAACATAATAAAATAGCAGCTTCCACTATTCACGGAAGCTGCTGTTTATTTTATTATTACACGCTATAATTTTGAAGCCCTACTGCCTTCTTTCATTATCCATGCTCTATTACCATTGCAATTCCTTGGCCCCCTCCAATACACAAGCTAACAACAGCAAACTGGCCATTTCTCCTTCTTAGTTCATAAGCGGCAGAAAGTAAAACTCTTGCTCCACTTGCTCCGACAGGATGACCTAGCGCAATCGCTCCTCCATTCACATTTGTTTTCTCTCGGTTTATTTGCAGTGCTTTTTCCACAGCTAAATACTGAGCCGCAAATGCTTCGTTCACTTCGATTAGATCCATGTCATCAAGAGTAAGGTTGGCTCGTTGAAGTGCTTGAGTAATTGCGGGCACAGGACCAATGCCCATAATCGTTGGATCTACTCCTGCCACAGCCCAGGCTACTATTCTTGCAACAGGTTTTAGATGATTTTCTTGAATGAATTTTTTACTAGCAATAACAAGAGATACTGCACCGTCATTAATTCCTGATGCATTTCCAGCTGTAACGGTTCCATCTATTTTAAAAGCAGATTTAAGAACTTGAAGTGCCTCTATATTTGCATCAGGCTTAATATGTTCATCTGTCTTAACAATCAGAATACCCTTTCTTGTTTTCACCTCAACAGGTACAATTTCATCATCTAAGATTCCCTTACTGGCAGATTTGGCCGCTCGCTGATGTGATTCTACGGCAAATTGATCCTGCTCTTTTCTCGTAATCTCATACATTTGTGCTAGTTTTTCAGCAGTTATTCCCATTCCACTTCCTGTATATTGGTCGGTCAATGTTTCTAGCAGCATGTCGTCAAATTGGAGATTCCCCATTTTAGATCCGCTAAACCGCTGTGAGAAATTAGAGTAGGGGGATTGCGACATATTTTCTGCTCCTCCTGCAAGAACGATGTTTGCATCACCTACTAAAATATGCTGTGCAGCCGTTACAACGGATTGAAGTCCCGAACCACATAATCGATTTAAGGTGAGAGCTGGAACCTCTTGTGGAATTCCACTGTACAATCCAATATGTCTTGATAAATAGGATGCATTTTTACCAGTATGAATCACATTTCCATAAATTACATGATCTATCTGAACTGGCTCCACCTTCGAACGGCGAAGTGCTTCAATGGCACTCGCTGTCCCTAGCTCCGTAGCACCCATTTGTGAAAACACACCACCAAATTTCGTAAAAGCCGTACGTGCACCATCTACGATATATACATCTGTCATATTTGTTTTTACCCTCCCTTATTTTCATGTTCCCTTTTTATTTGTACTAATGTCACCAATTTATAGTAAACGCTTACAACTTATATTCTTTTTTTACACTATCTTATTTCTTGCATCAGTGGAGTATTCTGAATATTCATTACATAATTACTGTACCAAAGGTCTATCTACTATATCAACCCAAACAATCACAAAAAAAACGGAAGTAGCTTCCACTACTTCCGTTACACACTTTTTTCTTGAATCCGCATGAATAAAGATACCAGTACGGTAGCTGACAATGTTTTATATTAATTGATATTTTTTTAAACTATTATAAATCCCGTCGTTATCATGCGTATCTGTGATATCATCGGCTGCTTCTTTTAATGCTTCTTTCGCATTACCCATTGCAATTCCAAATTTTACAAACTTCAGCATCTCTAAATCGTTCATCCCATCACCATACGCGTATGTGTGCTCCCGGTCCACTTGTAAATGCTCAAGTAATTTCTCAATTGCGACCGCTTTATGAATTCCTGGTACAGATAATTCTCCACTATTCTCTCCAAATAGCGGAACTGTGCTTGGAATTACAGTGAATTTTGAAGAGAATTCCTGCTTGATTTTTTCAATGGAAACGTTAGAGCCTAAAAAAGAAATTTTATTAATATCATCACGAATTAAATCCTCTCCGTCGATTAAACAATCATGAAAAGGCTGAATTCCCTTTTTGACCTCTTCTTCAGCATGTGGATTTTCTGTTAAGAAATTATTAATAATCCCTTGTATATGCTTCTTACAATTCCTACTCGCAAATAAGCCTCCATTTGATTCAAGATAAAAATCTATTTGATGCTTATTAAAAAAATCAACCAAATGTATAACATCTTCCGTAGAAACTCTCTCATGAACCAAGACCTTTTCATCTACTTCAATGTAACCCCCAGCAGCACCAATTATCCCATCAAATCCAATTTCCATGATATCATGAAATAACTCTGCCTTTGAGCGGCCGGTACATATAAATACTTGATGTCCATTTTTTCTCGCCTGTTGGATAGCATTTTTTGCTGATACAGGAACTACTCCGTGTTCATTTACCAGTGTTCCATCAATATCCATGAAGATTACTTTTTTCAATTTGATCACCTTTACTTGTTTAATTGTATTTGGATGAATTTACGTTTACCGACTTGAATAATTAAACCTTCAGAAATGGTTAAATGAAAATGGATATCTTCTACCTTCTCTCCATTTACTCTAACACCCTTGTTCTCTATCATTCGTCTTGCTTCACTCTTCGAATCTAGCATTATTGTGCTAACAAAAGCTCAATCAAGCTTGTCTCGTTTCCCCTTCCCAATTCACGGTTGGGATATCATTTGGTATTGAGCCTTTTTGAAAAACAGAAATAAAATTCTGTTCTGCTAGTTCGGCGTGTTCTATTCCATGGTACATCCGTACTATGGTTTTGGCTAGTAACATTTTTACATCTCTAGGATGTAAATCTCCATTATTTATTTCCTCTTTCATGACTTGAACCTGTTCTACTCAAGGAGTACAAGAAATTAGTTCTTGTAAAACCTTTTTCATCTCTAATTCCTCCTTATAAAATAAGAAAACCACATCCCTAAAAAAGGGACGTAGTTCTTGCACGCGGTACCACCCTTATTGAAGAAACCTGTTCTTCCACTTAACGATTAACGGATCGCCCGTTCTTTGCTTGGCAAAGATAGCTCAAGGAATGTATTTCATGTTATCTTTGTGTCGATTCACACCAACCACCGACTCTCTGTTACAGGGAGATAACTACTACTTGGTTTCCCGTCATCACTTTTACGATATTAAAATTTATTTTCCTTTATAACTCTTCTCAATAGAGAAGAAATACTTTGTTGCTCAGCTTCAGATAAACTTGAGACTATATCTACTTCTCCAACATGAAATCGTGGATAAAGCTCTTCCATTACTTTTTTTCCCTTTTGGGTTAGAACAACGTACGTAATTCTACGGTCTCTTTTATCGACTTTACGGTAGCAGAGCTCTTTTCTTTCTAGCGTATTCGTAATATTGCTAATCGTTGCCTTCGATACTCCAGCAGACTCAGCTAGTTTCTTTGTCTCTACAGATTCCCATATCCACAAATCATAAAGAATCGAAAACGATGTCCACGATAATCCATAATCAGATAAGACCTCTCGTTCCATCTTATTTCTTAAGCCCTGTGCCATACGATATATATTAGTCACTACTGCAATTGCTTCTAAGTTTAGTGAATCGATTGGCAATTTTGTAAGAAGATTAATAGTATCAATCTCTTCTGGAAGTAAACTACCTTTTTCGTTAAATGAGTGAATATTTCTCACCTCTTAATTTTCATAATCGTTAGCTATGAAACGATATTATCAAAAAAAGAGAGAATTAGCAACAACTAGTTGCTAATCTATATCCCTTCTGGCTGCCACTGATATTTATCTAAACAAACCATCCCCTTTTCGCTTACTTTCACTCCTTCGTTCTGCAAGGATAAGACTTGATCATGATAAGAAGAATCCTCCTGAATAGAGATTTGCCCTTTATCGTTTATTACACGATGCCAAGGTAAACGATGCTTTTCACTCATCGAGTGAAGAATGCGAACAACTTGGCGAGCAGCTCTTGGACTACCGGCAAGTCTGGCAATTTGACCATACGTCATTACTTTTCCTTCGGGGATATTTTTTATAATCATTACTATTTGCTTTGTAAAAGGCTGCATGTGATAGATCCTTTCTTTCCATCTATTCTCAAATAATAAAAGCTTAAGGCGAACTTACTAAAGGATTCCATTTTGAGGTGCTTTACTTAAAATACGTACCGAATAAGGGGAGATTTTTCCGTTAGTTGCAGAATGGAGCTCGTTTCGGGGTGGATAAGGAGAGAATTTCCACTTATTGAAAGCAAAATCTCGCCTTTTCGAAATTTCCGAGCCAATAGGAGGAATTTCTCCGTCTATTGTAAGCTATTTTTAATTATAATTATTAGTTAAGCGGAATTTCTCCGTCTATCAAGTCGAGTGCTTACCCTTATCCCCCAACCGATAAGTGCGGACCATGTTATTCTCTTATGCCACCCTCATACAATACTTCAAAATAACGATTAACAGCATTCCCATAATCATTGGTAGCAGATATTCTATAAAAATTATAGGCTGGACTATTCTCTTTGAATACAAGGGTCTTTTCAAATGAACTAGTGAAGGTCTCCGTCACTTCCTCCCCAAATCCAGAAGCACCAAATAGTAAGAAATCAGTATCTGAACGACCTTTAAAAGTGATGGTATGATCCCCTACAGGTAGATGTGTTACCAAATCAACAGGATTCTCAATTGTTAATTTAGGAAGAGTAGTATTTGGTACTTCTTTGAACGAAAGACCTTTAAGCGTAAATTCGTAAGTAAGAAGTGAGAGGTCTTCCGGTAATTCGGCAGGATTGGAAGTGACAACAAACATATAGTCACCTGCTGGTAATACATCTCCATTACCATACATAGCTCCCCAATTTTGATCAGTAATGATAAAATCCGAACCTACTGTATTCGGTCCCCAAATTACATTTATCGTGCCTTTTTTAGTCGTAGAAAAAAGATAATAATGTGTTTCAAGGTCTCGATATATATTTCCATTCCATTCAACACTTGTAATTTTCTTTTTTTCTTTTACTTCTTTTGCCTTTGCAGATAGATCCAATACCGGGACAGCTTTTGCAGGTAAGAAACTTGGTGTTAGAAAAAGCAACACCATAAAGAGTCCGATCCCAATAAGTAAAAATAATCTAGTTTTTAACATTCCGCCTTGCACCCTTTCCTAACAATAAATGGGTGGTTTATCCAATGCTATGTTGTTTGCTGTTTCTGTTTTCACTATTAGAGTAGACGGGGTTTTTTTGTTAATGTTACATATTTTTTACAAAAACACAATATATAGATTTGTTTTTATATTACAATAAAAAAGACCTTGCTAAATAGAAGATCTTTTGATTAAATATTTAGTTCTGAATGAGATATTTTACGACTTCATTTGAGAGGATTTTCCACCCATAGGCATTAATGTACTTATTCTTTCCATACCCGTAATAATTGGCTTCGCTTGTTTGATTAAGGATTGTGTTGATTCAAGCGCTAAAGAGGCTTGGTGAGCATCTTCATTTTTCCATTCTTCGTATACAAAAATTGAGTTTGGCTCTGTTTCAGATGTACTTACTAAGTACACCTCACATTCCTCTAACTCATTCATTGACTGAGCTGCTTCTAGCAAAATTCTTACCATTGAGTCACGTTCCCCTTCTTTGACCGTAAACTTGCCAAACAAACCATACTTACTCACAAAACCAGCTCCTTTTTAGGAAATCCATATAATACATTCTTGAAAGGCTTGTAATTGTCCTTCTTTATAGGAAAAAACACTTCTCCCTATTTGGAAGAAGTGTTGGTGTACATTACTTTTTCTCTTCAAAGTAGTCTTTAAATTCCTTCGTATCTGTTAGGTCTTTATTTTTATAATAAGGATTATCTACTGTTGAATCCTCTGGATCTAAATTGGTTTTAATGACTAACATGGGAGCTTCTGTATGTTTGGCGATTACACGATCATCTAATTGTTCAAAATCAGGTAGTCTATCGCTTCCAGGTTTTCTTGGTTCCACGTTCAAACACCTCCTAGTGATAGGATGCTTTAAAGAATCAGAACTATGTACATTTAATATTGGTTTTTTATGGTACGTACCTTAATGAAAAAGCAGGAAATAATATGAACGATAACCTTGAAAGGGAGGGATTTTCTATGTCTTTAGAATGGTTTGACCGAGTAAGTGGCGAATTGCAAGATCATCTAGAGTCTATCTGTGATAAGTATGATCAAGTGGGGCATATGTCTGTAGATCGTGGGGCAAAACATCCACGAATGGAGTTTTACGTAGAAACTGAGGATGATGATCGGGAGTATTTTTGTACCCTTTATTTCGACCCACATAACGAAGAGTTCTATATTGATTCCATTGATGTAGAGCTGGGGCAAACGTCAAAAACAATCCTTGCTGATATTGAGGACATAATTGATGCGGTTCATGAAAGTTTGCATAACTTTATGAATGATGAGGATTTCGATGATGAAGATTACTACGAAGTGGACGACGACGAAGATGACGATGTTGAAGTTGATTATGTTCTCATGGACGATGAGGATGAAAGCGATGATATACTAGAACAAGTTGATGTCGAGTGGGAAACGCCAGAAGTGACGGCCTTTATGTACGAAGATGAAATTGAAGTTTCCTACCAATTCGGTATTGTCCAAGAAACAGGAGACGGAGTTCTTCGCAGAGTGAACCGAATTTGGACAGATGACGACGATTTAATTAAAGATGAAACCAATTTTATCTTCTCTAAAGAGGAAGCGAGTACGATTATTGCCATGATTGCAAGCCATATGGATTCTTTAAGCGACTTTAACTATGACCGGTAATCAGCAGCTAGATCACTCGATTTGAGTGATCTATTTTTTCAGCTCATCCGGTTTTTTCTTATAATTTTTTATTTATTAATTCATCTGCAAATGTTAAAACGGCTTCCCCATTACAAGTTCCGTAGTGCAAAGGTTGAATCATATCTATCGGAAGCTGAAACCCCTCTTTTTTTGCTAATTTTTGAAAGTCAGGAAGTAAATAACGAACCTGTGGAGCTACGAGTAACACATCTGCTTTTCGTAAATGTTCTAAATGCCGCTCAACCTCCCCAACACCAATTGCCCAAATATGATAGGCATCCTCTCCATGTTGCTTCGCTACTTCCTGCATTTTTGTTACTAATAAACTTGAGGAAAATCCCCCACCACAGCATAGAAGGATATGTTTCATTGTTAATAAGCCTCTTTTCTATTAATAATATTAAGTGAGAATATACTCATCCCCGCTTCCTCTCTGGCATGTACTTCATCCATTTTTTCTGCTTATAACTCGCCACCCAATAGCCTAGAAAGGAAGCTGCCGATAATCCCACTCCTATTTTCCAAATGAAAGGGTTCATTTCATACAAACCAAACCCAACACCCATTAATCCAACTAACAAAAGCTGAAACATATGTTTTTTATGATTTTCTTGTGTGATAAAAAGGAACTCTCGTCTTTGTTCGGTTTCCTTTAGTTGCTCGAGCTTTTGCGGTGCTTGAAGAAATTCGTTGGCTGAGTGAAGCACTTTAAAGATCGGTTGTGATTGAAGCCACTGCCAGATCAATGTCCATTTATTGCTTTGGTTTCCGAGCCATTCCATGAACACAGGTTTCCCAAGATCGAGTGGTTCTTCTTCTGGAGCCACGTTTCGTAGAATCCCCTCTATCGTCCCAACAGACCGTCCTAAAAACACGAATCTGGTTGGTACCTGTATAGGAAGCGCTTGAATCATGTCGTTCATTTCTAATTTTAAAGCAAGCAGGTCCATATTTTTCAATTCGCCTTTTTGAAAAGACAAGAGCTCAGATAAAAGTCTCTCCATTGTTCGAGGATCCGCATCTGGAAGCAGGAACCCTAATTGCGCCAAACACTCTACTGCCTTTTTGTAATTCTTGGCTAAGAAAGCCTCAATAAGTGATTGAAAATAGGAGGCATCTTTTTTACTGATTTGTCCTACCATTCCAAAATCTAATAAAATAATTCTTCCTTCTTGACTAACCATGACATTTCCTGGATGGGGATCGGCATGAAAATAACCTGGTTCTAGCCATTGGGGCAGGAAGAGTTCAACAAGTTCTTGAGCGATATCTTTTCGACTGATTTCTACTTGTTCTAATCCTTCGACATCTGTTAGCTTTATTCCTTCTACCCATTCCATGACAAGCACCTTGTTCGTACAAAGCTCTGGAAAAGCATTAGGTATTTTAACAATATCACGACCCTTAAATCGACTATTAAATGATTGCAGGGCCTCCAACTCTTTTGCAAAGTCTAGTTCCCTTTCAATCACTTCTTTTAATTCCTTATATAACATCTGAAAATTAATAAATCCTTTTGGTACTGGGACAAAATGGTCAGCAAACCAAATGATGATTCCTAGTGTCCGAAAATCTATCTGAACAATAGATTGAATGTTTGGACGCTGAACTTTTACAGCTACTTTTGTTCCATTTTTTAATAAAGCTTGGTACACTTCACCAATAGAGGCAGATGCGATTGCCTCTTTTTCTATATATTCTATATGCTGGTAAATAGAGCCTCCCCATTCTCTTTCAAGAATGTGCACTATTTCCTCCCATTTTGAAGGCGGCACATGATCAGTCAGGTCCTCCATCTGTTTGATAAAAGCATGTGGAAGTAGATCTGAACGAATGCTTAATATTTGACCAATTTTAATCAATAACCCTTCTAATTCGAACAAAGTTTTCCGAAATCTCTCACCGATCTTCCCCCACAGCTTTTCCCACTCTGACTCAGGCTTTCTTCGTAACTTGTACCAGTAGATTTGCAGAAAAATAGTAAAGGCTAGATACAAGACCTTTGTCATACGAATGAACTTACTTTGAACTTTCATTCCGAATCCTCTCGTTTCCCTTTTACTTGTGGTACATGTAATACGGAACAACTGCTACACTGGTTTCATTTTTTCTAATCAAAAAAACACGCGATTTTCCTTTTTAATCGCGTGTTAGTCTATATTGTTTATCAAGATAAGCAATAAACTCATGATAAGGTAAAGGCTTTGCAAAATAATAGCCTTGCACTTCATCACACTCAATTGCCTTAAGAAAATTCACTTGTTCTATCGTTTCGGCCCCCTCTGCCAGTACCTTTAGGTTCAGGTTATGACCCAGGGTAACGATCGATGTCATGAGGGTATCTTCTTCTTTCGGTATATTTAATAGAAATATCCGATCGATTTTTAGTCGATGAATACTTAATTTCTTTAGATAACTTAGTGAGCTATATCCCGCTCCGAAATCATCTAAGCTAATATGAATCCCTAAATTTTTAATTTCTTCAAGTATCTGACTTGATTTTTCAAAATTAAACAGGCTTCCTTCCGTGATTTCTAAGTCTAATAACCTCGGTTCCAATCCCGTTTCTTTAAGTATTTCTTTAATATCCTGCAAAAGTCGAGGATGCTGAAGTTGTACCGAGGATAAGTTCACAGACACCCGTAAATCAAGGCCAAACAACTCATTTATCTCTACCGTTTGCGTACAAGCCTTTTTCAATACCCATAACCCAATTTGATTAATTAAATGTAATTCCTCCGCAAGCTGTATAAACTTCAATGGAGAAATAATCCCTTTCGTTGGGTGATTCCATCGAATGAGAGCTTCCATTCCAATAGGTTTCCCAGAAATTAAGGACAGCTGAGGTTGATAAAACACCTCGAATTGCTCTGCAATTACAGCGTGATGAAGCTCCAGCTCAATGTCTCTCTTTTCATTGGATTCTGTAAGAAGTTGGCTATTATATACCATGACTCTTTTGTCATCTTCAGGAGGAACATGTATTTTGGCTAAATTTGCATTTTTCACAAGTGCGTTCCAATCGGACCCATCATTTGGATAAAAGCAAATTCCAAACTTCGGAGAGATATAAAAATCTCTACTTCCCGCATGAACAGGGGTTAAAAATTGTTTGACCGTCGATTCTGCAAGACTTAGAATCTCCTCTTCAGAAACGTAGTCCTTTACAATAATTAAATGCTCCCTTTCACTCCATCTAACTAGCATCATATGGTCTTTTAAACTAGCTTGGATTCTTCTTATTGAAGCTACATACACATTATCGCATTTTGAATTCCCAAGTAGATCATCTATGGCATCCAATCCTTCAAACCCGAAGAGTAACACTGCAACTGCTTTCTCTTCCCCCCACTCAACTAAAGGAATAATATTGTTTAGATAATTTCGATTAGGTAATCCCGTAAGTTCATCGTAATAAGCCATTTTACGAAGCTCGTTTTTATGCTTATTCGTAAGAATTCTTTCTGCTAATGATAATAGAGTGAGTACAAAAATTAATACAAAAACAATGAAAATTAAAACAACAAGACTTAAAACCTTCCATATTTCATTTGCTTTCCGTTCCATAAATTGATATCCATCAAAATCAATTCCTAGAACAGATTCCACTTCACCTCTCCCATTAAAAACAGGAATAAAGGCACCCAAACTGTAACCCCATTCATCGGTTGAGGGTTCTTTCTCCATTGAAAATTCCCCATCAAAAGCACGTTGTAATTCTGGAAGATCTTTCGTGTATATAGTACCCATACGTATACGTTCTTCGACTTCGCCACGAATCCAACCGTCCCCATTTGAATCGGTCGCGGGTGCCAGGACAAAGTATATTTGGCCATTTTCATTCATTCTCATCGTATAGACTGATTGTATTTCTCTGTATGATTTTGCCATTCTGTCATTTTTTTATGGATACGCGTATATTCCTTACTTCTATCTGTATCTGATTGATACAGAGTAGCATGACCTTCATTTCTTAGATCACGACTAAAAATAGTTCCCATATTTTTTGCCATATCATAGTACTCTTTATACTCTTTTTCCCGTAACGTACTATCAAGTACATATCCGAAAATCAAAAGGGCCTAATGAAAATAACACAAATAATATGGTGGGAACTTCCCCAAACTGCTTAGGAGGTTCAGACAATTTTCTTTTTACTAGTTTCCTTGAAAGTAGTACCACTGTCAAAATAGCTAGTAAGTACGCAAAAAGAAACAATAGTATATGGATATTAAAGTCTAATTCTAGGGAGGTCATACTATTTTCCTACTTTCACTACCTTACTAATACTCTTAATATCGGTTGACCACCCAATTTATTAAGTAATAAAACAGAAAAATCCCCTCCATATAAAATAGAGCTACCCAATCAGCAGCTCTAGGTAAGGAAAACTTATATACGTAGAGTCATAACAAACTGTTCCCCAAGCGAACCAATCACTCTTCTTCCCGTATCTTGAAATCCTACTCGTACATACAGATTTTGCGCTGGGACATTTTGATGATTAACCCCTAGAACGATTTCGTCACAGCTTGGAAACTGATTTTGTATATATTTCTTGAGCAACAGTAATCCGAGTTTTGCATAACCCTTCCCCTGTTTTGAATAATCAATGGAGAATGCCGTTAAAAGCATAGCATTTGGGTTAGTGGAATATTCCTTCACACGTGAAGTCGAATGCAAAATAAAAAAACCAACAGGAACGTCATCTTCTACAATCACAATCGGAAATTGTCCCTCTTGCACTTCGAGCACATGTCTAGGCAAGGCAGTAAACTTCACTTGATCGCTAGGAAGTTCAAATGTAAGTAAACTCTCCTTATATTTTAGTTGGAATAGATCTAGACTAATATTTTTTGTTTGGCTCATTATTTTCTCCACTCTTCCTCAAGGATGGCATAGTAATACTCATCCCACCATCCATCATCAGTAGGAATACATTTTTTAAAATATCCTTCCCGTCTCATCCCGATTTTTTCCATTACACGGAAGGAACCAATATTTTCAGGCTGACATGTAGCGATGATTCGATGTAACTTTAATTCCTCAAATCCATACTGCAAAACTGTTTTTGCGGCCTCGGAGGCAAAACCTTTATTATAATAATCCGGATGGAACACCCACCCAATTTCATAAGTATGTTCTCCAAAGTAACGGTGAAAGACAATATGTCCAATAATAGTATTACTTTCTTTTAAAATAACCGGGTATTTCTCAACCTTCTCCCCCATATTTTTCACTATAAACTGCTTAGCATCTTCCATAGTGAAAACCCCTTCTGGAATGTATCTCATCACATCAGCATTTGATGTATATTCGTAAACTGCATGGTAGTCGTTTTTATCAAAACCTCTGATAATTAACCGTTCTGTTTCTATAAACATCGTTGCCACTCCTATAAAACAGAATGTAAATCTCCTAGACTAAACATTCGATATAGATGGAAATATTTCCTTCTTTCTAAAATATTAGATTGCTGAATGGAAAAAAGAACATTAAGATTAAGTTATCTAGATTTTAGGAGGCAAGATTTTATTGCGTAGCATGATGTGATTCCTTCATATAAATACAAAAAAAGGGAGAACAATATGACGAATTTATTTAAGGGGAAATTAATAAAACTTACTACTGTCCGAGCAGAGGACGCAGCCATTATGGCATCTTGGGAGGAAAACTCAGACTATTTACGTAATCTTGATACGGATATCGCCTACCCGCATTCGATTACGGAACTTGAAGAGGATAAAGAACGAAGCCATAATTCAGCGTATTTTCGTTTACGAACGATAGAGGATGACACTTTAATCGGTTTTGTTGTCATCCACTCTATTGAATGGAATAATCGGGTCGGTTCTTTAGCCATTGGAATAGGAGATACAAACTATCAAAATAAAGGCTATGGTAGTGAAGCATTACAATTAATTCTTCGTTATGCATTTCATGAGTTAAATCTACATCGAGTTGGTTTGGACGTCATTGGCTATAACAGTCGGGCGATCCGCGCATATGAAAAAGCAGGTTTTATTGAAGAAGGAAGACTTCGTTCCGCTATTTATCGTGACGGGCGTTATTCCGATCGTATTATGATGGGGATTTTAAGAACAGAATGGGAACAACAATTCTAAAGCAATAGATCAAAAGAGCCAACGAGTTTTTCGTTGGCTCTTTTGCTTAAAATGTATGGGCTAAATCCTTGGCTCTTGCAATTGCATTTTCTTTGATTTCTTGTGCTTTATCTGGCATAGCATTATGACCTTCAACAAATAATCCTTCAAACGAAGGTACTCCATAAAATTGCATTATAACACTTAAATAACGGTGTCCCATTTCGAGGTCTGCAGCAGGTCCCTCGGAGTAAATCCCACCACGCGCTTGAATATGTAGCGCTTTTTTATCTGTTAATAATCCTACTGGGCCTTCGGCAGTGTATCTAAATGTTTTCCCAGCAACAGAAACGGCATCAAGATACGCCTTCATCACAGGAGGAAATGAGAAATTCCAAAGCGGAGTAACAAATACATACTTGTCAAAAGAGATAAATTGATCACATAGTTCTCCAAGGCGCGCCACCTTCGCCTTTTCCTCTGAAGAAAGCTCGTCAAAACCTTTTCCTGACTGTAATTTCCCCCAGCCACTGAACACGTCTACATCAATTTGAGGTATATCCTCTTTGTAGAGATCTAAGTGTAAAACTTCATGATCTGAATTCTTTTGTTTGTACGAGTCAATAAATGCTTTACCTACAGCCATACTATAAGACTGTGTGTCATCGTGTGGATGAGCAGTAATGTATAAAACTTTTGTCATATTCTCATCTTTCCCTTCTTTCATTGTTGTGCATTCTAGTTTGTGAGAAAATGACTTTTGTATGCATCTAACTGAAATTTTTACACATGAAAAAGGGACGCTCCTTTGAATGCCCCTTTCCTTCCATATTTTAGTTCTCAGTTGTAAAAGGATTTCCACTAATGTTTGCTCTCATTACATCAGTGAGCTTAAAAGGCTCTTGCTCTTGCTCTTTCACTTCCCCTTCTGCTGGGGCTCCATGCAAACTTCCATCGTAGTGCATCGGTTTTCCATCCATATGTATTCACCTCCATCAAAAGATAGTATATACAACATCTTACTATTTATTTCAAATCGAAGACATATTATTTAAAATATTCTAACTATTTTTGTACTAATGTGATTATTTATTTTCCTCTAAAAAATTTAACTTTCCTAGCTCTTTATCTGTCTTCGTTCGCGTTAAGTTGTAGGACTGCCAAGAGGTATTTTTTAAATAAAACCGTTCTGCTTTCCTTTGCTTGAGCAACTCTTCTAATCCGGGTATATTGGCTCCACTTTGATAAAGATCAATAAGCCCAAGTGTTCCTGTGTCTGAAAGATTATTTAAATAATAAATGTCAATTTTCCCAGTTATTTCGTACCTCTTAATATTTTGTTCGACAACAAATTGATCAATATTTGCAACATTGATACCAACATAATAGACGAGGGCCGCAATGAAGTAAAAATGAAACAAAGATAGTTTCTCAAGCCAAATTTTCACCAGTGTATAAGCAAATATTACCGTTAAAAAAATCATAAACGAATGAGCAAGTACTCTTGTAAAAGTAAAGCCATACGCCTCTTCGTACATCATCATACGCATAAACGCCGAGATCAGAAGAATAACACTTGAAAGAACTAAAACAGACAAAGCTATACGAATGAACTTCTTTATGTTACCGTATACTGTTCGCGAGAGTTGAATAGAGCCTGTTGTAACAGATAGGTTGATCATGGTTACAAAGAGCAATTCAAAAAAGCCGCGCCGTGCATATTCGGCATACGTATATCCATCCTCCAATGAGCCACTAAAAAAATACGTAAATTGAACCGCCACAAAAGCGATATACACAAAATCTAACAAAAGTAATACGGTCAGTGTAACGACTCCGTCCATCGATAGGGGCTTTATTGGTCCTTCTTTTTGTATGATTTTATGGTTCTTAATAAATAGTGATTGCATATACCCGAAGAAGCCAAATGTATAAATAAGTACAATGATGGTTCTAATAAGTAACTCCACATTAATGCTAAATATATACGGAATCTCCATAATCAATCGTTCAAACTGGGCATCTGCAGAGATCAGAAGATTTAAAACAATGAACAAAACGGGAACGGATAGGGTCATACCCAGTATTATTTTTTTCCATACTGCAAAATTCCTTTGGTTCCCCTTCTTTGATTGGTTTGTAATGTATTTGGTAAAGAACACATGATAGCGCAAGCCGTCAATTACACGTAGAAGCGTGTAAAAGAAGAAATAGAAATTATGCCAAACTCTATTTTTAGAGGATGTTACTAGCGACAACTGCAAGATCACAAGAGCTGGGATGACAACTATATTTAACGCATAAAAAAGCTGTGTGTCATAGAGATAGTATCCGGCAGTTAATAACCAAATACAGATTAATACGAAATATCCAACCCTTTGGTGTGAAAACGGAAACTTACGAAATCTCCAGAAAAATACCGTATAAAACAAAATGATAAAAACAAAATAGGATATTCCAATTTGATCCTTAAAAAATGCCTCTTCCCCAACAATTCCTAAAATGAAACATAGAGCCATAAAGATCCAATCGTTTTTCAACAGTTTTTCATTCATCATAGTTCCTCCTTTTATATCGTTTTTCTATATACATAGTTTTACTATGTACTATGACAAAAAAAAGCTCAGATTGACGCTTTTTTCCCCCAGCGATAGCTGATGATGCAAACTGGATAAAGTAGAAGTGTTAAAAAAATACAGACACCGATAAAGGTTTCAGTTAATAGTGGATGAAACCATTCACGCGGAATAAGATGGAAGACTGTTAATACCATTAAAGTTACATTCGGTATTAAAGCTAAAATAAAGGTCTTTTTCATAACCCTTTTCCCTTTATGACCAAAGCCCCTCCCAATCTCATATCCTAGAAGTGCCCAAAAAAACATATAAATGAAAGCAATGATGATAGGAAAGGACGTAAGATTAGACCATAAATTTGTCAGCCACTCCCAGTCAAGAAGATTATGAGCAAGTGTGAGTACGGCCCCACCAGTAAAGAAAAGAATATTCACAGCAATAAACAACCACTTCATATTGCTCGGTGAAAAGGAAAGCTCTTCTTTCCATATCGCAGCTATCTCTTCTGGTGTACCAAATCTTGAGTACACTTCTTCCCGAATTTCGTCATACTCCATTTTGTATAAACTTAATAAAAGTTCATCCAGATGCATTTCATATTCAGCTAGTATGGATTCCTTTTCTTTGTGGTTTCCGAGGCTTTCTTTCAGGCTTTCTAAAAATTCACTCTTCAGCCGTTCCATGTTTCTTTCTCCCCATCATCCTGTTCATTACCGAAACAAAATCATTCCACTCACGTGTTTTTTCCAGCAGCATCGCTTTTCCCGCTTCTGTAATTTTGTAATATTTACGAGCTGGACCTTTCTCCTGCTCTTTCCAGTAGCACTCAATATATTCCTGCTTTTCAAGCTTATGTAGTGCCGGATATAAAGTGCCCTCTTTCACCGAAAACTCATTTCCGCTTCTGTTTTCAAGTTCTTTTACAAGCTCGTAACCATACATATCCCGCTCTTCTAATAGCTGAAGTAACAAAAGCGAAGTACTACCTTTAACCAATTCACGATTAAACATCTTCTCACCTACCTAGTTTTTTTAGGTATATAGAAATTCTACCTCTTAGTTTTCTTCCTGTAAAGGATTCTTGATAAAAAAAAGAAATATTTTACAAGCAATATCAGTTTTAATCCCTTATACAACAAAACCCACACCTTTACTTCCTGAAAGGTCGTGGGTTTCACAGGATAATATCATTAGGCAAAAAGATCACTCATTGGGTGAATAGATTTTTTCAAGTCCCATTTTCTTATGTTAACAATGCTTATCTCTTCATCAGAGAAAAAGCTGATATCCGTAGAGTTTTCACTTGGATAAACTCTTGCTGACATGACTTTTTCTCCCTCGTTAATAAATACTTCTACCGAAGAGTGATCAACAAATAGGCGCAGATGGAGAAGATTTTCTTTTAGTATTACTGGTGCTTTTCGTATTCCTTTTGGACCTTTTCCAGACCGCTCCCGGTCTAAGATCACCTTTCCTTCTAGTCGGTTATAAGCGATAACTGTTTCCTCATTCTCACTCACTCGAACCTTCACACCAAACTGTTCGGCGGATTTTGCATCAATTGTTACCTCAAGCTCATAACTTCCCCCCATAAGTTCAGGAACAATCTTCTCTTCTTTTACCGTCACATGTTCAAGCTGAACCACATTCCCACGAAGTTCCTGTAACTCTGGAACAGGTTTGCTATAAATTTCTCCATCCACCCATTCAAGCTGTCGAGGAATCGTCATAGCTCCTGCCCAATTGTATTCTTGCTCAGGCATGTGACTCTCCCACATCGCCATCCAGGCAATCATAATACGTCTTCCATTCGGATCTTCCATCGTTTGCGGAGCATAAAAGTCAAATCCATAATCCAATAAATGAAAATCGCCATGTGAAAGTACACCTGTATGGTAATCTAATTCCCCTACTACATAGCCTGCTTGATGGAGATTATGATACAAATCTCCTTTCGGCTTAACCCCTTGTGGTGACATCATTAGTACATCATGACCTTCCAAACGAAACACATCAGGGCACTCCCACATAAACCCTAAATTCCCGTCACTTTTAGCCATAACACTTATAAATTCCCAATGTACTAAATCACTAGAACGATACAGCAACACTTGTCCATGATGTTCCTTCGTTCTTGAACCTAACACACAATAATAGTCATTATCCTGTTTCCACACTTTTGGATCACGAATATGATACGGATGAATATCACCTATAGGAGCTTCAGTTATAACCGGATTTTCTTTAAGCTTTGTAAAATGAACTCCATCTTCACTTACCGCCAGGCATTGCACTTGTAATAAATCTTTATCATGGTCATCCCCTGTCCATGTATTCCCCGTATACATCACATACATGTTCCCGTCTTTTTCAATAGCGCTTCCTGAAAAGCAACCATCCTGGTCATATTCTTCCGTTGGTGCAAGCGCGATCGGCAAATGTTCCCAGTGAACAAGATCTTTACTTTTTACATGTCCCCAATACATTGGACCCCATTCAGGTGAATACGGGTGATGTTGATAGAACAAATGATATTCTCCATTAAAAAAACTAAACCCATTTGGATCGTTCATCCAATAGGCAGGAGTGGTTACATGATAATTCAATCTCCAATGATTTTTATTTACGGTTGGTTGTTCTTTTATAATTGAGTCTATTGCAGTATGTAATTTAGTCACCATCATACCTCCTTAGGAAAACGCTTTAGTATTCTTAGACTTCATTGTATCCATCCAAAAGAATTTATGTCAACGTGATTTTTCACTAAAACACACCAGTTTTTTTACTAATAAAAAACTTAAACAGACATCCGATGCTAAACGAAACAATTGAGTTCGAACGTATATAAATACATATGTCTGAACCTTGAGATATTGCTTTTCCAGATCGATAGGGATAAAAAAAGAAGATTAACGATTGCGTTAACCTTCTTGACAGATATCTATTTTACCAATTGTTTCACTAACTCCCGATTGCGCTTCTTGAACACATCATTATGTGATGAAACCATTGCTGCTTGATGAGCATCTGGTTCAATAAATTTCTTTGCTTTATTCACAGCGTTGGCTGCGTCTTGGAAAGCTCCCGCAATTAAGTTCAATTTCCCATCGAACTTAAGAATATCACCGGCCGCAAATAATCCTGGAACCGAGGTTTCACTATAAGAGTTCCCCTCAATATAAAAATCCTCGAGCATATTGATATGTAAATCGCTGTTTTTCAAAAGACCTGCATCCTGTTCATATCCGTGATTAATTACTACCTCATCAACCGATAACAGAGTTGCCTCCCCAGTTACGTTATTAGTAATCTCTACCTTTTCAATCAATTCCTGATCATTAGTAGCTATTAACTTCGTAATGGACGAAGTACATAAACAAGTCACTGAGCTATTTTGTAATTGTGACACTTGTGCTTCATGACCAGACATTTTGTCTTTTCGGTACGTAATGTAGACTTTCTTTGCAACAGGCTCAAGCTCATTTGCCCAATCCAACGCAGAATTTCCACCACCTGAAATGATTACGGTTTTATCCTTAAATTGCTTTAATGATTTCACGGTATAGTTCAGATTAGATACCTCAAACCGTTCGGCTCCTTCAATGTTCAGTTTTTGCGGCTTCAGAATTCCACTACCAACGGCAACAATCACTGTTTTTGAAAAATGATATTCACCTGAGGAACTTTCAAGAACAAAAATACCGTCTTCGTTTCGTGCGATAGAAACTACCTTTTCATTAAGTGCCACTGTTGGGTTAAAGGTAAGTCCTTGTTCAACCAGTTGCTCGATAAGTTTTGCTCCAGGAACTGGTGTCATCCCTCCAACATCCCAAATCATTTTTTCTGGATACACATGAATCTTTCCACCTAATTGAGGCTGAAATTCAATTAATTTCGTCTTCATTTCTCTTAAACCACTATAAAAAGTAGAGTACAGCCCTGCCGGCCCGCCTCCGATGATTGTTACATCAAAAAGATCCATTTTCTCCATTGTCACACTCTCCTATAACCAATTGTTATTGATTATCATTCTCATTAACTATAACTATACGATCTTTTTAACATTATGACAATCAAAATATTCAAAAAAGGGCAGAAAGTGTTAATACACACTTTTCTGCCCTCTTTGTATTATGCTTTTAATACATCGTGATCCACATAGCGTTCTCCGTTGATTTCGCTAATCACATTAATGGCTACTCTGGCTCCGTCACCAGCTGTAATAATGGTATGAACACTTACTCCAGCAATCGTTCCTGCAGCCCAAACTCCTTCGATTTCAGTTTTACCATTCGCATCCACTGCCACATTTTTAGGAATTCTTGGCTCTGTTCCTGGTTTTGTTGTTAGTCCCATTTTTTCTGCCAAATCGGCTAATACCCCTGTCGCTAAAATGACATGCTTTGCTTCAAAAGTTTGTTCTTCTGTTTGAACAGTAAATCTATTTTCTCCTTTTTCAATATGGACTACAGGAAGATTAATAATTTCAGCTCCAAATTTTGCTGCTTGTTTCTTTCCTGTTTCCACTAAGTCTGGGCCAGTCATTTCAGACACACCATAATGATTTTCAACCCAAGCACGCTTCGTGATACTTTTATCATGGTCAAGTAATAATGTTTTTTTTCCAGCCTTTGCTGTAAATATGGCGGCACTCGCTCCTGCTGGACCTGCACCAATTATGGCAATATCATACATAAAAAAACCTCCGGAATTTTTGAAATTATAAGTTAATTTTATTAAATAATGGTATATGTGTCAAAGACTGTGCTCATCTCAATCAATACTGTTAATTTATCTTACAAAAAAACAGGTTAATTTCTTGCGTTTTTCTCTTAAATTTGGCATTCTTATATTAAGTTATCAGAATATTTTACATAATCATTATATATGATGATACCAAATGCCTCCTAGATTCGCCTTCTACTGTATCTCTGCAAATATTTGTTATCAGATTTATATGGCACTTTCTGCTATAATAGGATGATATAGATATTTATTTGTTTTCACCTTTCACTTTGTTTGAAACATTTTAAATATATTTTTCAGGAGGTAATCTATGTACGAAATTAAAGATAAACAAAAATTATTTATTTACACAGGTCCTGATGGGTCTGGAAGAAAAACGATTGCTAAAATGGTTGCTACTGCTTTTGACATGGAGACAGTTCTTTCTTATACCACTCGTTCAGCACGTCATTACGAACAAAATGGAGAAGATTATCATTTTATTGATGAAACTACATTCAAGAAAATGGAGGACAATGGAGAATTTCTTGAGAGTGTAGAAATTGATGGTTTCCATTACGGTATACGTGAAGAAGATATTGTTAAAGCCTTTGAATCCCATAATCTTGTTTATTTGACACTCAATCCTGAAGGTACTGAAAAATTGAAGGAAATGTATGGGGACCGTGTTATGCGTTTCTTCATTTATGCCGATCGAGATACGGTAGTCTCCCGTCAAAAGGAACGTCAGGACAACGAGGAAGTTATTAACCGCCATATGTCTCATTATGACGAAACTATGGCATATAAAAATAGCTGTGAGCATGTATTTGAAAACTATGATTCACCACAAACTTCTTTCCGCATCAGTGAAGTAATTGAAGCATTCCTTGATAGAGACTTCCTTGTAACAGATTATTAAGATAAGGAAAGGACGATTGAAATATTTTCAATCGTCCTCTTTCATTGTCTCTGCTACTCTTTATCCTTAGACAAGCTCTCTAGAAGTGCCATCGGTATATTTAGTTTTTGTCCGCTAGCATTCAAAAGGTTCAGCTCATTTTCTATGTCATCTTCGTTATCCAGCTTACGTATTTCTTCATGTAAAACTTCCATTTTTTTGTCTAGCATCGCTACCGTGTCTGCAGCGTTTTTCAGTTCTTTCGATAAATAAGCGGGAACTTCGTTCTCAAATTTATAATAAATCTTATGTTCAAGACTTGCCCAGAAATCCATCCCAATGGTACGGATTTGTACTTCCACATAAACATTTTCAATGCCATTTGACATAAACACTGGAATTTTCACAATTAAATGCAAGCTTTGATAGCCATTTGGTTTAGGATAATTAATATAATCCTTCTTTTCTACTACTTCGATATCGCTTTGGTTCTCCAGCATTCTACTTATCTCAAAAATATCAGAAATAAAGGAGCAGGTAATCCGAATTCCCGCAATATCTTTAATGTTTTCCTTTATGCTTGGCAATGATAAATCTAGATTTTTTCTTTGTACTTTTTTAAGAATACTTTCTGGTGATTTGATTCTAGATTTTACATGTTCAATAGGGCTGTAATCATGAATATATTGAAATTCCTGCTTTAAAATATCAATTTTCGTATTTAACTCATCAATACCAAATTGATATAGCATCATAAATCTTGTTAGTTCGTTTTTAAACTTTTTTAATAGCTTTAAGTCTAGTGCTTGATTGGAACTCATCGGTACTATTTCACCCTTTAAAAAAGAAGTATTTAACCCGAGTTAAATGTACACCTCCTCAAAAACATTGTCAATTTAAAACACAAGGACGAATTTTCAAACACACCCTTAATAAAGTCTTTCCTTGTAGCTTTCTTTCAGTCCTTCTTCTACCGTCTTAGCAGTCGTATTCGGTAAATTCACATGTTCAGATATGATAGTAGCTACTGAAGGCAATAGTCCTCTCTCCGGCCATGAAGAAGGATCCCATAAACCTGATCGAATAAATGCTTTTGCACAATGAATAAAACACTCTTCCACATCAACAGCAATTCCTACTAACGGCGACTTCCCCTTTACCGCCATACACTCCAGTATTTCCGGATCTTTTATGAGGGTAGCCTGTCCGTTTACCCGCAAAGTTTCGCCCAGACCAGGGATGAAAAAGATCAAGCCCACTCGTGGGTTAGATAAAATATTCCGCATAGAGTCCATCCGCTTGTTCCCTGGTCTTTCAGGGATGACTAACTGGTTTTCATTTAACACGTGTACAAATCCAGGTAGATCTCCCCTCGGTGACACATCACAATACCCTTCCTTGTCAGACGTGGATAATACTAGAAATGGTGACTTCGAAATAAAATTTCTACAATGGTTATCAATAATAGAAATGGTCTTGTTTTTGACGAGCTCACTTGGAAATCCCATCATCGATCGAAGTTCATCCTCTGTACGAATTGTATCTTTATAATATATTTTTTTCACGTATTAACCCCCTTTTATCTATAGTGTAATTGTATAATTTGCAATTGTAAAAAAATACCCTTACATATGAAAATGCAAGGGCTACTAACACTATAACAAATCACGAGGAATCTCAGATGTCCATGTTTTACTAAACACCTGTTTCTCCCCCTCAAACGCATGTAATTCATTTTGTATAAAAAAAGTGCTTTTATCTGCACACATCGTACTGAAACTTTCAAGCCTAGTCTGCCAATCTCCTCGACCTACATTCAATTTCCATTCACAGGTTACTTTTGCAGATAGTGGATCCCCATCCTTAATCCGATAGATATTTCTATTTTCACTTCCATACTCAATATCGTTACTTATTAAGTGACGTGCTCCTTCATCAGAATAATCCTCAAGTACCCATTCACCAGTAAGTGGATTGTGAGAGATGTTACGTGATCGGCTCTCGTCTCTTAGAATCTTTCTTTCCATCACAGGTGCAGTTTCCGGTATATCGAATTCATGGAGAGTGTTATCTAATGAAGAAGGATTTCGTAATGGAAGACTCAATTTTGTATTTTTCCCACAGTATAATTGTAATGTAACTGGTTCTCCTGAAGGCCATGCATGAGGCCAGTATGTTGGTGACAAAGCCACTTGCCATCGATGACCAGCTTTCAACTTATGACCTACTGCATTTAATTGAACGTTTACAGTGTAGCGCTTCCCTGGTTCCAAAGGAGTAGGGTGCTCGTGGCTATCACGGTGGGTTAGATTCAGTAATCCCCAGCTTACTAATGTCGATGCCCCATCTTCGTCCACATCACATAGCCGAACTGAGAGTAAAGCATTGGGCTTATTAGAAGACACTTCCACGGACACTTCTGGAAATCCGAGAATTTCTATATCATGTTGTAAAGGTTCAGAAGAGAAACATAAGGCTGAACCATTCTCGAATCGCTGATCAGAGGCTAAATCACCTTCTTGCCCGAAAGGACACCATACACCCGAATATAATCCATGACTTTGCACACTAGGAACGGTAACAATCTTTTCCTCTAATGCCCTTTCAGTAAACTTTCCCTCACCTAACCAGTACTCCTCAAATTGTATATTTTGTGATGGCCACTCTGTCTCCGCCACCCATTTCCCCGGTCTTTCTTTGTAATTTACTTGTGGAGGAACACTATCTTGAATCCAAGTTCTAAGTAAAGGCTCATCAATCACACCGGTGTCTTTCCCTTTTAACCAGTGATCCCACCAGCGAATACATTCCTGAAGAAATCCAATTGCAGGACCGGGTATTGCTACCTCCGGATATTCATGTGCCCATGGACCAATTAATCCCTTTCGAGGACCTTTCAACCCTTCAAGCAATCGAAAAATTGCATTTGTATAACCATCAGCCCAGCCACCGACTGCAAAGACAGGAATAGTAATCTTTGAATAATCCTCACAAACGGACCCATGCTTCCAATAATCGTCACGACGCTGATGTTCGACCCACTTCTCTACAAATGGAGGTGTCTTTTCTAGACGCTCAAGCCAAGAAGTCCTCCATCCTTCCCCAACAATCCGAGGGTCTGCCGGGCGTCCATTGTATACAAGCATTGTCGAAGCCCACCATAACATATCTGATGCAAGAAGACACCCACCCATATAGTGGACATCATCTGCGTAGCGATCATCTGTTGAGCATAAAGTTATAATCGCTTTTAATGCAGGATGTTGTCGAGCTGCAACCTGAAGTCCATTAAACCCTCCCCAAGACTTTCCAATCATTCCAACACTTCCTATTGCCCATGGCTGCTCGGAAATCCAGCTTAATACATCCAACGCATCTTCTTGCTCTTGAGGTAAGTATTCATCATAAAGAATTCCTTCCGAATCCCCAGACCCTCTCATATCTACTCGTATACTAGCATATCCATGTCCTGCAAAATAAGGATGACGAATGGAGTCCCTCAACGCCGTAAAATCATTTTTTCTATAAGGAATATATTCTAGTATAGCTGGTACTGGATTTTGTTCAGCATCAGTCGGCATCCAAATCCGTGCAGATAATTTAGTACCATCTGACATAGGAATCCAAACATGCTCTATCTCTTGAATTTCGTGAGTATACTCTGTTTTAATAGACAGATTCGTATCACGCACATTAAATACCACGAAAAAACCTCCTTAGTAACATTCTTTTTCTATTAAAAACTTTCCTCCTTGTCTGTCAAAGCAGACTGTCTTCCAGTTACTTTTCTTTCGGGATTTAAAATGGGTTGATCAGTTCCGAAGTCCTGCTTTAACCATCGAACTAATGAGGTTGCTAATAACAAATAAATTATAATAACAGGAACAGAAACAATAACAGATGAAGTTTGAATTACTTTAAGACCACCTACCATTAATAGCGCGACTGCCATGATTGCAAGAATTGCCCCCCATAACAATCGGTGCCAGCGTGCAGGTTCTTGCTGTTCCTTTAATTCTTTTGTTGCAATTGCTGATAAGATGTATGTGGCAGAATCAAGTGATGTAGCTAGGAAAATAAAACCAAGTACAACAAAGAAAATGAGAACTAACTTGCTAAGAGGTAAAGTGTTCAATAATTCTACAACAACAGATGGCCCACCTTGATCACTTAAAATTTGAGTGATCGGAAGGATATTATTGAGCTCAAGATGCATGGCGTATCCACCAAAAACGGCAAAATAGAGCCAACTTCCTAATGACCCCCAAAGTAGAATCGAGCTTATTAGTTCTTTTATTGTTCTTCCTTTAGAGATACGCGCAACAAATAAACCCATAAAAGGTGCTGTAGCAGCAAACCATGCCCAATAAAAAACCGTCCATGCCTGTGGAAATCCACCTTTATTTATTGGGTCTGTATAAAAACTCATTTGAACGATATTTTGTAGCATTAAACCAAGGCTATTTGTGAAATAAGAGAGGATAAATAAAGTTGGTCCTACTAGGAGAACAAAAACAGCAAGACCCAAAGCTAGATAAACATTGATATCACTTAGCTTACGGATTCCTTTATAAAGTCCTAGATAAGCACTAGAGCAATAAATAACTGTCCAAATTAAAATGATGACAATACTGAGTCCAAGTGATTGCTTCATACCCAAAATTTCACCTATTACTGCTGAGATCATTGGAACACCAAGACCTAGGGAGGTTCCTAAACCACCCACAAGACTCCAAATCACTAAAATATCTATAATTTTACCAATCCATCCGTCTGCATATTTACCTAATGCACCACGACATGCTGTACTAATTTTTAATGATGATTGCTTTTTGACAAAGAAAGAGTATGCAATCGTGACCGTTGGTAACGCATATAATGACCAAGCGGAAATTCCCCAATGAAATAACCCATATGTAACGGCCCACTCTGCTGCTTCATTGCTATTTGGCTCAATACCGAAGGGAGGACCAATATAATAGTAGATTGGCTCCATAATAGACCAGAACATGATGCTTGTTCCCATCCCTGCACAAAATAACATAGCACCCCAGCTGAAATTTGAAAATTCAGGTTTCCCTTCCCCTAGCTTTACCTTCCCATATCGCCCGAAAATCAACCAAACTAGTAAGACAAATAATCCAACTGTTAAAAGTTGAAAAGTCCAATCTAGTTTATAAGTAATTTGTGTCATTAGGTTATTTAATACAGGTTCTGCAGCTTCTTGATTCAGGACTAGTAATAATGTTGCCGCAACAATGACTAATAACGAAGACCAAAATACCACTGGATCAACTTTTACCTTTTCCATTAATCCAACCCCTTTTTTTCTTTTTAATTTTTTTCCAAAAACTGCTTTATTCGTGCTAAAATAAAAAGATAATCGTGATTATTTTTTAACTATGATTATAATAGCATAGAAAAAATTTCAAAACAATATTAAATATTCAGATAATTGTTGTAGAATATAATTATACACTTGTGAGGAGAATGATATTTGAACAAGAAGGACATCAAAAAGAGTAGAATGTGGAAATACTTTGTAGACTCAACAGCTGATATTATTGAAGAGGAAGGTATAGACAAAATTACCATACGTAAAGTTGCTGACCGTGCAGGATATAACAGTGCAACTATTTATAATTATTTTACGGAAGTTTCTCATCTGATCTTCTTTGCATCTATGAAGTTTCTAAAATCATATACGGATGAAGTCGCCATCTACATGCAGAGGGCGAAAGATCCGCTCGAAAAGTACTTATTGGCATGGGAGTGCTTTTGTAAACACTCCTTTGAGACACCAGAAATTTTTAATGCTGTATTTATCATGGATTTAGGGGAAAACCCAGAAAAGTTACTAGAAGAATATTATAAAACTTATCCAAGTGACTTGATAAACATCCCTGAAGAACTTAAACCCATTTTATTTGAAAGAAATGTCTCTAAAAGAGGAAGGTCCGTCCTTGAACTTGCAAGTAAAGCAGGCTATATCAAAGAAGAAAATATTGACGCAATTAATGAAATTACCATTCTTATTTGGCAAGGAATGTTTACGAATATCTTAAACAATCGTAGAACATATAATTTCGATGAAGCTGCAACGATCACGATGAATTATATTACAGAAATCGTTCGAAACGAAAAGGTGTTTAACTTTAATACAATTAAAAACACATCTGATTGAGGTCAGATGTGTTCTTTCATTAAGCGTGGTTTTCCTCTATCTGTTTTTTCATTTTCTTCCTTTTCTTCATTGCCTTTAGCAAGAAACCACCTTTAAATGTTTTCGGTTCATAGGCAATTATAAATGCATTCGGTTCATATTGCTGAATCATGTCGTATAAACCTTCTTCTTGGTTTCTCTTTGTTAATACCTCTAACTTATATCGAATGGCTTCGATTCCCTCACCTTCGTAAACAGTCACGCCATAACCATCTTTACGAAGCTGCTCAACCAGATTCATATTTTTATTGGTTAAAATCACTTGAATCGTTGTATATCCAATTGCTAATGCTTCTTCAATCATGGATCCAATGATGATACCTAATCCAAATCCAATGGCATACACAATCATCACAACTACATTTTGCTCCCCATTAAATACAATCGATAGTCCGAATATGTATATGAGTGCCTCAAGTAACCCTAGAAATGCTGCCTGCATTCTCAACCCTTTTACTAGGAAAATGGTTCTCAGTGTAAAGGTTGGAACGTAAATTAACTGAAGAACTAGTACAAGAATAATATCTTTAACCATACATATTCCTCCTTTCATTGTCACTCTGCACAGTCTAACGAAAAAATGGGTTTCTGTAAATCCCCAAATTTGTTTTCTGTAATCTCTACCTGTTCCCTAAAAAGAGTGGGAAGTCTACATCAAGGAAGCTTGTCCCTTATATGAGACAAGCGTTACTTTTAATCATTTATTTTACTTCGTCCGCCGTCACTGTTTGATTTCTTCCATTTCCTTTTGCTCGATATAAGGCTTGGTCAATTAAATTAAATAACTCATTGTGATGGCTGGCAGTGTTTGGCATATTTCCGACACCAACTGAAATCGTGACTGCCTTACCATTGGGACTGCTTGTTTCTTCTGTTGTTTTCCTTATTCGTTCAGCAATTTGGTACGCTTCTTCTATATTAGTATTCGGTAAGAGAATCAAAAACTCTTCTCCACCGTAACGGAAACTAATGTCACATTCTATTGTTTGCTTCCGAATAAGTTCTGATAAGAATCTTAAAACTTCATCCCCCATTAAATGCCCATAGGTATCATTGACCATTTTAAAATGATCAATATCGAACAGAATGATTGAATACTCCTTAAATTGATGAATACGCTTTTGTAGAGTGCGACGATTTAACAATCCAGTTAATGGATCAAGTGTAGCTTCATTTTCAAACATTTGAATTTGTGTTCGATAGTGGTCTACCATTAAAAACATCGTGTGCTTTAACTCATTCACTTCGTAATAGCCTTCAGTAATATCTGGCCTTGTAATCGTTGTTTTTTCCGCCACTTGATGAGCATACTGTGCTAACTCTCGAAGTGGATGTACAAATTTCCTCAATAGATAAATAGAAATGACCAAAACTAAGATTACGAACGGAAGAGTAAACTTTCCAACCTGCTTTATTAACTCGATAGAAGGTTGAATATAAGAATTTTTAGGAGTCTGGCTCACAATTCCCCAATTACTTGTTTTTACATGTGCATAGCCTGCAAGCATTCTAATTCCTTTCGAGTTTGTTATTTCAATCTTACCAACTTTGCCCTATACAACACGTTTAACGGCACCATTTTCTATAACATTATCACCAATCCGATTTCTCTCTGGATGATAGATGATATTTCCTTCTGAATCCACTACATACACATAAGAATCGACTGCATGTTTCGGATGAAGACTTAAAGTATCTTTGATGCTATTGTCTTCACTTAAGTAAATCGTTCCACCAAGAAATCCGAAGTATGCTCCTTTATCATCGAATACCGGTATAGAGATGAGAATTATTAGTTTATTCGTCACCTCGCTGATATATGGCTGGGAGATCAGCGGCATTTTCTTGTTAATCGCATCGCTAACACCAATAGTATCAATCTTTACTCCTTCTAAATCAAGATGTGGAGCAGAGTGGACAATTTCTCCTTCTTTATCGACTAAAAAAACTGAATTAAAAAAGTTGGTTGAGGTTAGTACTTGATTTAACTCTCCATATAGTTGATCACCATCCTGAGTAAACGGGTAAATCGAACCGGCACTCACCTCAAGCGTTTGCAACATATTTCGAAAAAGTAAGTCTGTTGTGTCTGCCAGCTTTTCTGCGTACACCTGATTTTCACTTAAATAACCTTTTTCTCTATTTTCTTTACTAACGATGATACTCGAAATCATCACTCCAAGATACGTTCCGAACATTGCAAAGGCTATTAATAATAATATGATTGATTGTAAAGTGATTTTTCTTTTATTCATCTGTTTCTCCGCATAGATGTAATATTTTCTGTGTCAGTTTCTATATCGGACAAAATTCGATAATTTTCATGTCTAACCTGTGAAATCTTAAGTATTTTTTACCGGAAAACCTTGGATGGTACATCAAAGATTTGCCACAATGAGAGGATGAATAATATAGAAATAGCCCATGCTAAAATTGGTCTACGATGATGGACCCATAATATAGTAAACATCATCATATTGAATGCAATAGACCACTTGATACTCCAACCATTAGAGTATTGAATGAGACCTGTTTTATAATCGATCCCTTCGTTGATCATGTACAAAGATGTCCATCCTAATATGTAAAGAATCTGTTTGCTACGTGAACCCGGGAATTTGGATAAATAGATGAGTGCTGTGGCTGGATATTTAATTATCATAATGGAAAATGAAATATGTGTATTCGTGAGTCCTGCTTGTTTGTCGATTTCAGGTGGATGGTACCGCCACATAGGATAGAGATCTGACAATAAATACAAATAGAGAAAATCCCCTATGATAAAAAAAAGAATGGTTGGGTAGTATTTTTGCCAATTTTTCCAATCTCCCCATTTCCACATCGCAAAAATCCAAACGGACGCATAGAGTAGATTTACCATGACCGAGCATCTCCTATTTGCATACATTTTTTAGGAGGTTACCCCCATATTTCGAGTTTCTCCATAATAAGGGATTTTTACACGGCAAATAGCACAGTTGGCTCACTGTGCTATTATTCGGATATAAATTCGGTACGCTTCCCCAATATCTTACTGATCTTTTCTGCTAAAATTAAAACCGTTGCAGGGAATGTTATATAAAGATATGGGTCCCACCACGCAAAAATGTGTAGGATACCGGTAAACAACAAGACACGGGTAATAAAAAACACGCTGATTATTAAAAAGAAAAATTTAAGCCATCTATACCTTATCTTCCATTTTGCTAAGGCCGTAATAGTTAGACCTGAACATATATAGTAAATAGCTGCAAATGCATTAGTATCCTGAAACACATTTTCATACCAACCCAAATCATAATAACGATTGGATAAAAACATAAGGGGAAGCATGTGAATCGTTCCTAAAATCGGACTAACAATTAAAAACAATAATAAAAAGTGGCGAATTCCCTCATGTTTAACCAATAACCACCGGTACAATAATTTGATAAATGGAAAGTAAACTAATAATAACCCGAAAAAGGTATACTCATTTCTCCACCAATTATGTTTATAGATAGAAAGCTCTTCGAACAACCACTCAATACCTATGAGCAATAACGAAAAGACCAGTGACCATCTCCAATTCTTTCTGAAGGTTGCTAGAAAAACTGCGATAACTGGTAAGACAAATGCATTAGAAGCAATAGCTCCAAGATTACTATCATACGTCGGATTTCTAGTAATAAAACGTGGGTAATACTCGTAACTTTGCAGAAAGTTATAAATAACTCCCTCAATGATATAACCAAACCCAATAGCCGCTAACAATAATAAGAAAACTGGCTCATCCCTCTTTTTATAGTAAGTATACAAGAAAAGCAAGCTACTTGCGGCCACTAACGCAATATACCAGACGGAATGATAATTCATAAGTGACCACTCCTTCTCTATTCTCTTACTATATAGTATTCCAAATTTCGACAAAAATCTTCATGAAATCATACAAATTTCCCATTAAATTTGGTTTTTTTCTATTTTCTTGGGATGATATAGCCGTTTTGGATTTTTTGAAATCCAATTTTCGGGTAATAATCCATGGCTATCGGTGATGCTAAAAGGATTAAAGATATTTCTTCTCCTAACCTTTCGTGAACGCGTCTCACAAGTTCTTTTCCAATTCCTTGATCCTGGTAATCTCTATCAACGGCTAAATCTGATAAATAGCAGCAGTAACTAAAATCGGTAATGGCTCTTGCAATACCAACAAGCCTCATTCCGTCCCATGCTGTAACAGTAATATCTGCTTGGTTGATCATTTTTTGTAGCCGAGGCAGGTCCTCAATAGGTCTTTTTATGCCAGATTGGCTAAAAACCTCTGCCAGGTCCTCTGCAGTAATTTTTTTATTTTCTTCATAGTGTATTGTAATCATGTTTACATCCTCCTTTTTTATTATATTACTCATCAACTGACCACCTCTAAAGTGTCAGATATGTTATAATTAACCATGCCAGATTGAATAGAAGGAGGAGATAAATATTCTTGAAATTACAGTTCCTTTAGATCCAGATCATGCGGAGCCACTTTACTTACAGCTTTATTCTTTTTTAAAAAAAGAAATGGTTGAAGGGAGACTCACTCCAGACACAAAATTGCCTTCAAAAAGAAAACTTTCTATACATTTGGGAATCAGCCAAACAACCGTTGAGACAGCTTATCAACAGTTAATCGCGGAAGGGTATGTCAAAAGTGAACCGCGAAAGGGATTATTTGTCACTGAACTGGAAATGGATATGTTATCAATTGAAAAAGAACACGCCTCAGAGAGCGACAACCTTCAACAGGTACCTCAAGCAAATCACATAAAAGTGGATTTTGGCCACGGAAACATTGCATTAAATGAGTTTCCGTTTACTACTTGGCGTAAATTGACTGTACAAAGCCTTTATGAAGATGAGAGCCATCTCTTATTAAGTGGCGATCGGCAAGGGGACTTCCCTCTCCGCATCGAAATCGCCAAGTATTTATACCAATCGCGTGGAGTCAGATGTGAACCTGAACAAATCATTATTGGTGCTGGCACACAATATATGGTTACCTTTCTAACGATGCTCATTGGACGAGAAAGAGTCTATGCAATGGAGAATCCGGGCTTTCACCGCTCACGGGAAGCATTTAAGGACCAAGGTGTTAAACTTCTCGGGATTAATTTAGATCAAAATGGTATTAAAATGGAAGATTTAAGAGACAGTGAGGCAACCGTAGCGTATGTGACCCCCTCGCATCAGTTTCCATTGGGAATGGTGATGCCAATCTCACGAAGAATGGAACTATTAAAATGGGCCAAGGAAACGGAGAGTTATATTATTGAGGATGATTACGACGGGGAATTTCGTCATACAGGAAGACCTATTCCTTCGTTACAAGGTCTTGATCATCAGGGACGGGTTATCTATCTTGGTACCTTTTCAAAATCATTGATTCCTTCTTTAAGAATTAGCTTTATGGTACTTCCATCTACCCTTCTTTCAAGATATCAAAATCGTTTTTCCATTTATAAGCAGACCGTATCAAGACTGCATCAACAAACTTTGTATCTGTTTATGAAAGAAGGTCACTGGAGTCGTCATTTACAGAAAATGCGCACTACCTATAGAAGAAAACAAACCACCTTGCTCTATCTTATTACAGAGAAATTTGGAAAACACGTAACAGTGATTGGAGTTGATTCTGGATTACATATTTTACTCGAGGTACATAACAACATGACCGAAAGCGAATTAATTAGCAATGCTGAAAAAGTCGGCGTTAGGGTGTATCCTACTTCTGTTTATTATGATAGCAATAGCCTGTCGCTTACGCCAAAGGTATTGGTCGGATATGGTGGAGTAACAGAAAGCGAAATTCATACCGGGATTAACCTACTACAAACAGCTTGGGAGCTATTTTAGCTCCTGCTGGATTTTGTTAATTATAGCCTGATAGAACGATTGATCATGAGGGACAAATTGTTGCTTGCCAACAGATTTTTCATAAAAATATTTCTCTCCATCTTCCACTTCAAAGCCCTGCATTGGAATGTGCTGGATTTCATCTCTCCAAAGAGCAGAAAAATCCTTAAACTTCATTCGGTATATGCCTACGACCTCTTCTTCTTGTAGTACAAAAGAATCGAATAGGACATTACTTCTATGTAAAAATACATATGCCAACTCATTATCTAGTAAGGGTTTCATCTTAACAGAATACTTTAGGATTCCTAGTGACACCAACTCCTCCATATGGACAGTCAACCCTATTTCCTCTTTCACCTCTCGAATTCCATCTTCAACTGTTTCATTGGCAAGTAAATGGCCGGCGGCAGTAATATCTAAAAGGTGCGGATAATCTTTTTTCTTTGGACTTCGAAGCTGAAGAAATATATAATCCATCCCTTGTTCCTTCTCCATCAACCAATAATGAAACGTCTCGTGCCAATATCCTTTTTCATGTATTTCAGCCCGTGTGGCAACTCCAATTGGCTCATGGTCTTCATTAAAGATTCGTAACAATTCTGTCTCCATAACAACTCTCCTCTTGAGTGAAATCATATTTTCATATTATCACAAAAAAAGCTTAAGGATTTCCTCAAGCCTCTACTATAGCTTTAGCTGTTTGGCGATAATATTCTTCATAATCTCCGTGGAACCAGCGTAAATACTGGCAACAGGAATGTCACGATATCGCCTAGCAATCTCGTATTCTTCCATATATCCATATCCGCCGTGAAGCTGCAAACATTCAGCTGCCACGCGCTTGGCCATTTCACTAATCCACCACTTGGCCATCGACACTTCTTTAACAATCGAATCTCCATTCACATGGCGTTCGATCAGCTGATTCACATATACTCTTCCTAGATCAATTTCCGTGGCCATTTCTGCAATTTTGAACTGAGTATTCTGAAATTTACTTATCGATTGACCAAATGCTTGGCGATTTTTTACATAGTTGATGGTTAATTCAAGCATTACTTCCGCTTCAATCTGGCATTGTAGAGCGACAACTAAGCGCTCCTGCTGGAGATTTTCCATTAAATAATAAAAGCCTTTTCCTTCCTCACCAAGTAAATTACTTACTGGGACTTTTGCATCCTCAAAAATTAGCTCACCAGTATCTCCACTATGGATACCAATTTTATCTAGTTTCTTACCTCTTTTAAAACCAGGTGTCCCCTCTTCCACGACAAGTAAGCTAATCCCTTTATGAGCAGGTGAAGCTTTCGGGTCTGTCTTACACACAATCACCACAAGGTCTGCTTCTGTTCCATTCGTAATAAATGTTTTTTCTCCATTAACGATGAAAAAGTCTCCGTCCCTTGTCGCCGTCGTTCGTATGGCAGCTAAATCTGAACCTGCACCTGGCTCTGTCATTGCAATGGCTGATATTATTCGTCCACTGATAAAGCCAGGTAACCATTTTTCCTTTTGCTCTTCCGTTCCTAATTTCTCAATGTAAGGGCTTACGATTTCAGAGTGTAAACATATACCGCTAGCAACTCCCTGTCCTACCTTTTCTAACTCTTCAATTAAGATCATTGCATATGAAAAATCCAAGCCTAATCCACTATATTTCTCATCAATACACGGACACAAAAAACCATTTTCACCAAGCTTGAGCCAAAATTCCTTTGGTATGTGGCGTTTGTCCTCCCATAGTTTAAAATATGGATAGGCTTCCTTTTCAAGCATTTTGCGTAGAGCCTTTCTAAACATATCATGATCATTTGTTAAAAAAGAAGCTTTCATTGAAATGCAGCCCCCTTTCATTAATGAAACCTTGAAGTCAATTCATTCTTATTACCTCCGCTTCAGGTTTATTACTATTTCAGCATTTCTTTCATTATGATATATTAGCAGTTAGCAACTAGATTTAGGAGGAAACGTTATTGACTAGAAAGACCCCGATTATTACCATCATGATTACCCTTGTACTTATGTCCATCCTTCCTTTCCAAGCATTGGCGCATAACGGGTCAAGAGATGAGCTTGGAGGACATTTCCGAAGAGCAGATTGCGTGTACCTATTACATGAGCCAACGGAGCTTGCTAAAAACGCTACAAATA
Organism: Bacillus coreaensis; assembly: GCF_050586445.1. Classification (NCBI taxonomy): domain Bacteria; kingdom Bacillati; phylum Bacillota; class Bacilli; order Caryophanales; family Bacillaceae; genus Bacillus; species Bacillus coreaensis. The sequence goes on along the minus strand of NZ_JBOCCY010000007.1, from coordinate 160,151 downwards.
TGTCAGAGCTCATCACATTAATTAAAAAGTATAATAGTAACTCATGTGCGAATGGATTAACCGAAAGCAAAGTGGACCTTGAAGGATATGCTTTTGCAAAAAGTGATGTTGCTTCCACATCATCTTCAACAAATAATCCATTAGAATTAGGAAAGACATACGAGGCAACATTAGAAAAATGCACAGATGGGGACACCGCGATATTTTCTATTAACGGATTGTCCTATAAAACCAGATTTTTATACATCGATACACCAGAAAGCACAAACCAACAGGAACCCTATGGAAAAGAAGCAAGCGACTATTCGTGTTCCCTGTTACAAAATGGACAAATAACCATTGAAACCGACGGGCCTTCTCTTTTTGACAAATATGACCGTTTGTTAGCATGGGTGTTTGTTGATGAAAAACTTCACCAAGAGGAAATTACGAGAGCTGGCTTAGTCGAGGACTTTTACGATTATGGTACCTATAAGTACGAAACCCGCATTGAAGAAGCAATGCTAGAAGCCAAAGCCGATGGTATTGGATTGTACTTCGTAAATAAGGAATCAGAGAATATTCAAGAGAATACTTCTAAGGAAGTAGTGGCAACAACCAGTTCGGAAAAAAAGGAGGCTTCCACCGAGGAGAATTCGGAGCAAGCACAACCGCTTGGTAGAGAGCAAAGCAGTGGTTCCACAGGAATAGGGGTCTTTGCTTTAGCAACAGTATTTCTCTTTTTTATGTTTCCACGTTTCAGCAGGAAAAGAGGAATTGAACCCCTTCTTATTCATAAAATGTGGACAAAAAACCTTTGGTTCAATGCCTTGTTGCTATTCCCCATATATACTGCTTTATTTTTCTTAGTGCTAGTTATCCTAATCGTTGAAGTAATTCGATTTATTAAGATAAGAAAATGACCACCCAAAATGGTGGTCATTTTCTCTATGCAGCCACGTCTCTTTTCTTGAAAACGAAAAAGGCTAAACTATGGAAAAGGACAAAATAAACGACAAGCATAAGAACAGAAAAAGTTAATGTCATCCCATCTACTAATGGCGTTCCTTCAAAATACTGCATAAGATCTGTGTTCGCAAACAAAATATACCTTGCCCACTCAAACTTCATGGCAATTAAATTCGTAAATTGAGCCCCGGTAAACATAAGGAAGATCGATAATCCGATAGCAAGTGAGCTGTTTCTGAATACTGCAGAAATCATAAATGCCATGGTCGAAAGCATAATCATGCTAATCGAGTTTAATCCATAAAATTTAATTAGGTGAAAAATCATCGATTCTTCCGTTACTTTGCCATCAAAGTAATTTAAATAAGGTGCTGCGTGTTCTGGCATTCCAAATGCGATCCATCCGACTAGAGTGGAAAAGGCAAATAGTAAAGTCAGCATAAGTAGTGCAAAAGAAATTACAGTTGTATACTTTGCTAAAAGGATTTTTGCCCGGCTGGTTGGTCGAATAAGAAGCAATTTGATTGTGCCCCAGTTAAATTCAGACGCCACGATTCCCGCTGCTACAATAATTGTAAATAATCCTGCTAGTTGGATTAAACTTGATGCATCTTGAACAAAGCTCCATATAGCATATTCCCCATTCGGAGCGAGATTATGATCCAATCGATATTCATTAATGGCAATATTTTTCTCCAAATATTTTCTTTGCCCCTGTGCAGCATTCTCCATCTGTGCAAGACTTTGCTTCTGTTCAGCAATAGAAGTTTGAATTTCCTGCTGCCAGTTCGGATTTAACTTCACATCTTGATTCTCGTATTTAATGATTCCACCCATAAGGACAATGGTTACTATTAAAAGACCCATCATCACAAATGTTCCTGGACGTTTAAAAATTTTCATCCACTCATTTTGTAATAACTTAAGCATTTAGGGATACCTCTCTTTCTTCTGTTACTTCAAGGAAACGTTCCTCTAATGATTTGGTTACTTCCTTTATTCCAAATATGTCTATATTTTCGCTGGCTAACCTATTTACAACGGATGGAATCTCCTCTTTCTTAATACTGCAAGTAAAACCTGTTTCACCTCTTCGTGACGCAATACCCATTGTCTGAAAAATGGCTAGAGCTTTTTCAATTGGAGCAACGTCAAATTCAATCTCCTGGTCAACACCATTTCTAAAATCTTGAATGGTTTGGACGTCAACAAGCTTTCCCTTTTGAAGAATAGCAATTCGATCGCACATCATCTCCATCTCAGAAAGCAAGTGACTAGAAACGATTACGGCTAATCCCTTTTCTCTTGTTAACATTTTAAGATGGTCTCTCATTTCGCGAATTCCTGCAGGATCAAGTCCATTTGTTGGTTCATCAAGTATTAAGACTTCTGGTTCATGTAAAAGTGCCTGTGCAACTCCTAATCTTTGACGCATCCCAAGTGAATAATTCTTAACTTTGTCATGAATTCGATCAGATAAGTTAACGAGCTTAACGACCTCATCAATCTTCTCTTTATTGACTTGATTGGACAATCTGGCAAAATGGATAAGATTTTCATATCCTGTTAAAAATTTGTACATCTCTGGATTCTCAACAATAGCACCTACTTGACTCACCGCTTGCTCAAAATTAGATTGAATGCTATGGCCTCCGATTTTTATATCACCTGAGGTCATCCCGATTAACCCAACCATCATACGGATTGTGGTCGTTTTACCCGCACCGTTTGGTCCAAGAAAACCAAACACTTCCCCTTTATTGACTTCAAAGCTTAGAGAGTCAATAATTGTTTTCCCTTTAATAATCTTCGTCACATTTTGTAACTGAACGATACCTGTCATCTACGTTACACCTTCCATCTCATATGATCTGTATTTATCATACTTGGAAAAAGAAGGAGAGCACACGAGCCCCCGCAGTAGTTTTATCTAAGACTTTAGACGTAAAAAGAGAAGAACTTGGTTTTTAACATGCAAAAAAGCGCAGGAGTAACCCATGCGCTTCTTCATCCTCTAATATTCTTTTAGAAATTGCCTCTCCGAAATGACTCGTACTCCGTTTCTGATCAACAAAGCTGCTGTTACACCGTGCCCTTCAACTTTTTCACCTGTAAAGGTACCATCATAGACTTTCCCGCTTCCACACGATGGACTGTTCTCCTTCAATACGACTACTGTTGCTTGGATTTTTCTGATAACATCAAGTGTTTCATTGGCCCCTCTAATAAAAGCGTCTGTCACGTCCGTTCCCTTGCAATCTATGACCTTAGCCTTTCCATCCAGCACATCTTCTCCAGTACCACCAACAATTTCAGCTGGCTCCCTAGGAGTTTCAAGTCCGCCTAGCAATTCAGGGCATGCAGTGATGGCTTTCTTTTCACTTACTAGTTTATGTATTTTTTCTTCTAAGGAGCTAAGCCCATTATATCGAACTGGCAATCCTGCTAAACACGCACTAACGACAATCATATTCCACCCCAAAACTTTACTTTTTATATGACAGGTTATAACGTTATCTTGAACATTTAAAGGCTGTGCCTGTTTCTTTGAATGCATCACTTGCAGAAGGTAAGAAAATTTGAACTGTAGTCCCTTGATTTACTTCACTTTCAATTTGAAGTTGACCTTTATGGTTATCTATAATCTTATAACAAGTCATTAAACCTAGCCCTGTCCCCTTTTCCTTTGTTGTGTAAAAAGGTTCACCGAGCGTAGGAATTCGTTCTTTCGGTATCCCCACACCTTGATCAGCGATTTGAATGAGTACACCTTTTGCTTTATCCTTTTTAACCTTTAACTCAATGGTTCCTCCATTAGGCATCGCCTCAGTAGCATTCTTAAGTATATTTAGAAATACTTGCTTTAATTGATTTTCATCACAGTAAACATATGGGAGATTACTTTCATATTCCATACCTATTTGGATATTGCTAAGGATTGTTTGAGTTTGAATTAATGTTACAACATCACTTAACAGCTTCCTGACGTCACGCTCCTGCATCGCTGTTGTGGTAGGTTTCGAGAGAAATAAAAACTCTCCTACAATACCATTGATCCGATCTAATTCTGATAGAACGATATCATAATACACATTTTGATCTTGATCCCCTTTAAACAATTGAACGAACCCACGAAGGATTTCTAATTTCATGAGCAATTCCCGCTGCCATTTGTCCCAAAAGGGCAAGTTTTTCTGATTTTTGTAGTAATTGATCTGTCTGCTCATTTTTCTCCGTAATATCCTTACCGATAGAAAGAACAGCCTCTACACCTTCAAAAATAATTTTTAGTGACGAAACCTCAAAATCCATCGTCGTTCCATCTTGTCGTTTCAACTTGTATTCAATGCTTTTCAAAGGTTTATTTCCACTTGATGCAGCTTTTGTCCTCTTTTTCAGTTGATCTGCATACTTAGGAGTAACAAGTTCTAAAGTTGGTTTTCCAATTAACGCTTCCCGATTAGGAGCACGAAACATGGTGACCGCCAGATCGTTTACGTAAATGACCTGCTGATCTTTATGTATAATAATAGTGCTCGGCAGAGAATCTATTAAATTCTTATAACTCTTCTCACTTAATCTAGCAATCTTTTCATAATACTTCGCCTTGTCGTACTGCCTTCCAAGGAACCATGCTAGTGCTCCATAGAAGAGGAGCTCACTGGTGAAGACGGTCTCTCCATGAGAGAAATTATGGTAAGTGGTAATTCCTAATGTGAATAATACAAATATGATTTGACCCCAGATTTTCATAAGCTAGCCTCAATAAATGGATTTTTACTGTTATCATATCATAGAAATTATTTGGGAAAATTAAATTCCTTGAAAATATTCTCATGGTAAAACATTCCATTTTAACATCTCTATTTTGTCCTAAACTTCCACCCTTTTTCTAATAGGGCTAATCGAAGCTGTTCAATTGCTTTCGGGCCCATTCCATGTAGCTTTACAAGTTCTTCTTCTTCAACCTCAGTCAATTGTTCTAATCGGTAAAAACCAGCACCTTCTAATGCTCTGATAGCCGGTTTGGCAAGTATAGGAAAATCAGTCTTTGTACCACTCATCATTTTGCCCTCCTATTTCTCTCATTTTTTGTCATCGGCTATACCACATTTCTTCACTTGATTCCTGCCTATTTTGCCCTATTTTTATTTATAGTGGGAATCATATGTTCAAAAGACTTTTTATGTAAAAGATAAGGGTGTTCCTAATTTTCACACATGGGACACCCTTTTCTTTACTTAGCTTGGTTCAACGTGAACGTGCACATTATAAACATCATATTCACTAATTAGTTTTTCTTCTACTTTACTAGAGATATCATGTGCTGTTCGAATACTTAAGTCTTCGTTTACTTCGATAATAATATCAACAACTGTGTTATTTCCGTAATTTCTTGCACGAATATCCTTAATGCCAGTTACACCTGTAGTTTTTAATATACTTTCCTTATATTCTTCAATTAACTGTTCATCAAATCCATCTGTTAATTGATGAGAGGAATCGTAAAAAATATCATAGGCAGTTTTACATATTATTATCCCGACAATTATTGCAGCTAGCGGATCAAGCCAAGGCAGATGAAATTGTGAACCTATGATCCCAACTGCTGCTCCAATACTCACCCACGCATCTGATAGATTATCCTTCGCTGCCGCTAATACAGATTGGCTTTTTACTTTTTCCGAAAGCGCTTTATTATATCGATAGACAAAATACATAACCACCGCACATAGAAGACCCGTCCACGCGGCTAGCATGTCCGGAACCACTTTTTCATCTGAGAAAATTGAAACAACTGCTTTATGTAATACACTTAAACCTACTGCCACCATAATAAAAGAAGCAACCAGTGACGCAATATTTTCCGCCTTCCAATGGCCATAAGGATGATCTTCATCTGGTGGTTTTTGAGACATTCTTAATCCTATCCATACAGCGATTGAAGCGATGATATCGGTCAAATTATTAAACCCATCCGCCTTTAACGCTTCAGACTGGGCAGAAAATCCAATCAGTAATTTGATTATAGAAAGGCAAATATAAGCAGCGATACTGATTATCGCCCCACGCTCGCCTAGCCTTAACTGTTCATATCTTTCTTTGTCCATATTCACACCTCCGAGCCCAAAACCTCCTTTAATAGAATAACAATCGAAAGTTGGGTGGGTCTACAGCAACCTTTTTTCATCTCTTTATATAAATGTTGACAATCCAAGATTGTTTCTCATGGTAAAATTTCCGTTACTACATCATGAGTAAGAAGTAAATTTTAACATAAAAAAGGCCCGAGACAAACTTATCCCGAGCTCAAATTATTTAATCTATTGAATTATGGCAACAAACTTTGTTCCGTCCAGTTTTTTTCGCTACATACAAAGCTTTATCTGCATCCTCTATAAGCATACTTGGGTTTTCTGTAGTATCTTTATAAGAGGCGACCCCAACGGATACCGTTACCTTTATTACTCCACCGCCTGATAAGGAAAACCCTGTATTTTCAACTGTTGTTCTAATATGCTCTGCAATATCTAGTGCTCTTTCGACTGAAGTGTCTGGAAGAAGGACCGTAAACTCCTCTCCCCCATTCCGGCTAACGATGTCAAAGTTCCTCGTACCTTCGGTTAATAACGTTCCTAATCGCTTTAAAACCAGGTCCCCTTCCGAGTGACCATACGTATCATTAATTTTTTTAAAGAAATCAATATCGATATAAAGAAGAGACAAACTTTGAATACTTTTATTCAATTCGTTAAGTAACCCGTTAAATACTTCATCAAATTTCCGAACATTATTTAACCCCGTTAATCCATCCGTTGTAGACTCTGATTTATATTTTTCCAGTAAAAACTGACTTTTTCTAATAAAATCTAGAATATAGAAAGAAAGAAAACCTGCTATATATGAAATGATCCAATATAGGGGGATCAATTTGACTAGTAAAGAAAGGTCATTTACTAAATAAATGATCACAAAGGTAAAAATAATATTGGAAAACGTAAGCATCCATATTACCTTGTTTTTCTTGGATATCCTTTGTGAAGAGATCAAAATAGAAAATAAAGTAATAAGAACCATAAGAATGACAGATGCATATGCAGAGGTATTCACGCCAATAAAAAAACGACCTATAATGACTAATACCATCCCAATGAAAGCCGGCAAATAACCACCAAAAAACGCGAGCAAAATAATTGGAATATGTCTTAGATCAACGATTGTTGTATCTATTCGAATGCTGTATTGCATGAGAATATTAGAAAACACCCCACCAACTACACCCAACAAAATTTTTCTCATAAAGGTAGAGTCTTTGGTTAGAGGGCTCGTCGAAAAGATATGTGAGTATAGGAATAGTAAAGAAACAACAATAGCTAAATTCGTAAACAAATCTCTAATCATCAACAATTTTATCACCATAAAGTAACATACCATATTTTTCAACAATGCAAAATAAGAAACACTACTTTTCTACCATAAAGATCAAAATCGATTACGGTGTCTGTCACCTTTCGTGGACAGTTCGGGGTGTTTTGTCCGTCTCAGGCGGACAGCGCTCCTTTTTTTATGAGCTACATCCAAAGTTTGGCTGTGTACCAACAAGTTTGATTCCATTTTGATTATAAAAATTATTTGTATATTGAATAGAATCCGTCCCCTTTTTGGATAGTAAAGAGGATGGAGGTGAAAAATCATGACTGAAAAAGATAACCCAAATGTAAAACTAGGTGGAAAGATTTGCCAAAGAAAAGGGTAACGGCGGAGACCAAATTCATGGGCATGAAAAAGAAAACAAAAATGGAAAATTCAATACAAACCCTAAATCTGACCTGTAAAACAAACCCCACACCCTTCTATTTCTAGGTAGGTGTGGGGTGATTTATCTTTTCAAAGCATTTTTCTATACCTTGAAGCCAAAGCCAACAAACAATTACAAACGCCCCTTTTTCGCTTTTCCAGTCTATATGAACTACACTGTTAATCGCTCGATTAACTTCACTTCAATCTCCTCCTGAAAGATCGTTGGGTAGTTCATAGCTTGAATAAATAATTTTCTTCCAACCTCAACTAGTGGAATTTCAAGTGTGGTGATATTCATAATTTTGGCAATTGGTTGATTATCAAAACCCATAATCGCTAACTCATTAGGAACAAGTATACCTAGTTCTCTCGCACATGTAATAATGCCTGCTGCTACTTGATCACTTGTAACCAATAAAGCCGTAGGGGGAGAAGACATTTCTTTTAAACGGGCAACGATTCCCTCTCCATCTTCAAAACGAAAGCTCTCATAAAATATATAGTCTTTTATAAATGGATGCCCCTTTTCCAAAAGAAAATTCTTATAAGCTGCCTCTCGCATTTCACTATTCGTTCCTGATTTTCTCCCTATGCAATAACCGATTCGATGATGGCCCTTTTTATGTAAGTAATTCAATGCAATTAAGAAGCTTTTATAATGATCAATATATGTAGAAGATACGATTTTGTCTTCTACTTCTTCACTTAAAATAATTGGCCCATATGTTTTATATTCAGCAATTACATCCCAGCTACTAATTCTTGAACAAATGATTAAGGCATCGATCTGTTTCTGCTTAAGCATATTTAATGCTTCTATTTCTCTATTCAACTCATAGTTTGTTTGAAAAAGAACAAGCTTGTAATTATTTTTAACTGCTTCGTTTGCTATTCCCTCTACTAAAAATCCGAAATAGGGAGAATTCGAGAAAGGAATAACCACTCCTATTAAATACGTCTTCCCTTTACTTAAGTGAACAGCATTGATATTACGCTGATAATCCACTTCCGCCATCGCTTGTTGTACAGCTGCCTTTTTTTCTTCACTCACATATGGGTGATCATTTAGTACACGGGAGACAGTTGTAACAGAAACGCCAGCCATTTTTGCTATTTCTCGAATATTTGCCATACACTCACCCTTCAAAAAACTTTTTCTTGCTCTGAAACGCGTTTCACCATTTAAGCTAAAAATGTATTAAACAGGGAGAAATGGTTTTTCTTTTAAATGGTATTTCTTACTAGTAATCTTATCATCTTTTACCTTTTCTCCATACACAAAAAAGGGGGAAGTACAATGTTAGGACTAATTGCACTATGCTTCACCATTTATTTTTTAACTTTTTTAACGATTAAGGCTGAAGGAACACCCATTCGTGTAGTGCCGATTCGTACATTCGATGATTATTTTATTGACTATAGCAGAAAACAGTTGGGGGATAGAGAAAAATGAGTGATTACAACAATAAATTATTCATATGTACAACCATTGATGCTACACCATTTTTCCCTAGTGGAACGATTTTTTCATTTAATCAATACGACCGTCTCATCCATGCGCGTATTAAAGGGGAAAACATAAAAATAGGAGAGTTAGTCGGGTTAATTAATCATCATGGTGTCTTAGAATATTCCCTTAATTATCAACTATTCGATCACCAATTATATGGTGGCGTTGGTACACTCAAATCATGTGATAAAACGGGAACTAGTTTTAAAGGAATTTATTCCGCTTCGAGCGTACAAGAAACACTTGAGTGTTCCTTTATACTAAAAAAAGTCTCTCTTCAGAATCAGATAGCATGGAGAAAAAAGAAGTCATGTTAAAATAAAACAAAGCTTAGGTCTCATATCCTAAGCTTTGTTCCTGTTAAATTAAAGGAAGAAAATGAGTACTTGCGAAATAACTGCAACAAAGATAAGGGCAAAAGGATATGCAGCAGCATAGGCAATCGATGCATCATCTGAATTGATTTGTTGATTCACCGCCCCTAAACCAGGTGTACTCGTCATGCCCCCACATAATGCTCCGAGAGAATGGATAACACTCATCTTAAATAGCTTTCTTGATAAAAAGAAGCCAACCATCATCGGAATGACTGTGATTAATGCTCCACCAAACACCAGGCGGAACCCTTCTTCTTGAATAACCTCAACTAACCCTTGACCAGCTGTTGTTCCGGCACCAGCTAAAAATAAAACAAGTCCAATATCACGAATTACTTGATTAGAGGGTTGAAAAAAACGAGCTCGGATCGGGCCAATTTTCCCAAAATGACCAATAAATAATGCAATAAAAAGTGGCCCCCCTGCAACACCTAGTGTGATGGTACCTAGCCCTGGAAGATGAATAGGAATCATTCCTACCGCAATTCCTATCAATAAAATTAAGCTTAGAGATAGAATATGGATGTTCGTTACTACTAAAGTCCTTCTAGTAAATAGCTTTTCCGCATCGTTTAAACGGTCTTCACTACTAACCAATGTTAAAATATCTCCTCTTTCGAGCGGCCATCTTGCACTTTGGTTATACTCGAATCCACCTCGTTCAATTCTTGTAACCGTTACTCCATATTTCCTTCTTAGCTCTAGTTCTTTAATATTTTTCCCAATAATCTCTTCCGAATCTACCGTTACTTTACGGATCTTTACATGGTCATGGTTCTTTAAATTCGTAGAAACCTCTTTTCCTACTTCTTCAATAATTCGATTTAAATCTTCCCTTAAGCCAACTGCCACCAATCGATCTCCATTCAAGATAACTGTATCATTCAAAGCAATAATATTTCTGTCTCCACGAATCACTCGACTGATAACTACAGAACCATACTGGTTAAAACGTAACTCTTTTAACGTTTTTTTATTTAAAGTTGGATCCATGACCTCGATAGTTGTCCCTTCAGGAGACTCTTCATTTCTAACAGGACCACTCGATTCATTCAGGTCCTTTTCCATATCCACTTTTAGTATCTTAGGCAATAATTGTACAAAAAGCACCACTGCTAATACACCAAAAGGGTAAGCAATCCCATATCCAACCGACGCGAGCGGATCATTTGTAGCATGTAAAGCAGCCGCAAGACCAGGAGTACTCGTCAATGCGCCTGTCATAATTCCTATACTAAGTGCAGGAGATAAATCAAATACCTTTGCAACCACTACGGTGGTAAACGCTGCGACAAATACAATAATTAATCCAATAAACCCAAAAATCATTCCACTTGATCTCATCATCCGGAAAAAACGTGGTCCAGCCTGGAGACCAATCGCCACAATAAATAAGCTTAACCCGAGATTCTGAACAGTATGGGGAATATCATAGCCCCAATGACCAAAAAACATGGCAACAAGAAGAACACCTGAAGATCCTAAACTTAACCCTCTAATTTCCATTTGACCTAGAACGGATCCTAAAAATAAGATAACAAATAATAATAGCAATGGTTCCTTTAATAACGCCACAACCCAATCCACGACACATTCCTCCATGAGTGACAGCAACATTTTTCTCCATTATATTCTTTTCGAATTCAAAAAAAAGAGCTTACTTCATTAATTCACGAGATTGCCTTAATGAATACGCTTAAATTATTAAAGCAAAATAATAACGTGTTGAAAACAACACAATTCAATGTGGAGGGTGATACTTTGAATATGCTAATTCGCTCCTTTATGATGATGGTAAAGATATTATATAGGCTAGAAAAACTCAGCTTTATGCTAGTATCAATCTTAAGGATGCCAGCCTTTAGTAAAGCATAAGCAGTATCTATGATCCCATTGAGAAAAAAGGTAAGCGACACCGCTTACCTTTTCTTTTACAATTCTTCTTGAGCCTTATGCCAAGTTTCCTCATTCTTGAGTTGTTCGACTTTATTATTCACCAAGCTGCTGAATTTGGTTAGAAAGTTCCGTTAGTTCTTGTATGGTTGTAATTAATTCAGTATTTTCCAAAAAAGTAGGATCTAGTTCACCGTTTTCAATATTTGATAAAAATACATTTATCTCTTCCAATGCCTTGTCGTTCTGCTCAATAACTTGTTGATGAAGTTCCTCCGCAATGCTCGGAGCTTCGATTTTACTAAATGCTTCAATCTCTTGTTTCATCTCTAGTAATGTTGTTTCTAATTCTGCCAATGCTTGTGTATCTGAAATTGCTTGCTCAGCCATAGCTGGTACTTCGTTAGCAAAATCCGACGCTTCATTGACATATTCTGTTGCTTGATTTACATAGTTAAGTGTTCCGTTCACTTCTTCTAAGAACGAACAACCACTTAATGTTATAGCCGCCGTTAATGTTACTGCCATCCACTTTCTCTTCATTCTTCATTCCTCCATACTCTTATTATTGAAAAATAAAAAAGACCACTACCTCTGTGGTAATGATCTTACGAAAAGGGGCAGACCTTTACCAAAAACTTTGGCAAAGGTCTCGCTAGCAACAAAGATTGCCCAACAAAGCCGGAGATTTCATCTCGTAGTGACGACTTTACTGTTATAGCTACTCCCCTTTGGTATTTAATTATCTACCTAATTATCATACGCGTAAGCAAGCCAAGAAGTCAAATGATTTGGCATTACTCGTTACCTAAAGACGCTTCCCATTTTGCTACTTCTTCCTTTACAATAGGAGCCACTTCCTTGCCAAGCAATTCTATTGCCTTCATCACATCCACATGAGGCATAGACCCAACTGGTACGTGAAGCATAAAACGTGTAATCCCTACATTTTTTCGCAAATGAATGATTTTTTCTGCCACTGTCTTTGAATCTCCTACGTACAAAGCACCTTCAAAGCTACGTGCCGCATCAAAGCTTGCACGACCATAATGCCCCCAACCGCGCTCCCGCCCAAGTACATTCATGACCTGCTGGGTTGATGGGAAAAACTTGTCTGCAGCTAATTCCGTTTCTTCTGCAATAAATCCATGTGAGTGAGAAGCTACTGTTAGCTTTGATACATCATGACCGGCATGAGCAGCTGCCTTTTTATAAAGCTCAACAAGTGGTGCAAATTGTACGGGTCTTCCCCCAATAATCGCTAATACGAGTGGAAGCCCAAGAATTCCAGCACGGATGACCGATTCGGAATTCCCCCCACTTCCAATCCATACTGGCAGTGGCTGTTGGACCGGACGTGGATACACTCCTTTTTGATGAATGGCCGGTCGATGGTTACCTGACCAAGAAACAACCTCAGACTCCCTAATCTTCAGTAATAAATCCAACTTCTCTTCAAACAATTCATCATAATCCGATAAATCGTACCCGAACAATGGAAATGACTCAATAAATGATCCTCGTCCTGCCATAATTTCAGCTCGCCCATTCGAAATCGCATCAAGGGTTGCAAAATCTTGAAACACACGTACGGGATCGGCAGACGATAGAACGGTAACCGCACTCGTAAGACGAATATACTTTGTTTGTGAAGCTGCTGCTGCTAAAATGACTGCTGGAGAAGAAGCAGCAAAATCCTCTCTATGATGCTCCCCTACCCCAAACACATCTAAACCAACTTGATCAGCTAGAACGATTTCTTCTACCACTTCCTGGATCCGTTGTGCATGACTAGCTACCTCACCCGTCACTACATCCGGTGTTGTTTCTACAAATGTACTTACACCTATTTCCAAAGTGAATCCTCCTATATCTTATGTAGTTATATATGTATACCTTAGACAACCTATACCACTTGGATATATAACATTATCTTAATCATTATAATTAAAAATTGCTACTTTCATATCTTCTCTAAATAGTTATTATGCACTACAAAAAAAGCATTTCTTCATGAAGAAATGCTCCACTTTTTTATTTATTGGTAAGTTGCTGCTGCAAAAGCACCTCTGTATCTAGCTTGTCTAATGGAGGACTGAACAGATAACCTTGATATTCATCGCATTCAATGGATTGTAAGAACATCTTTTGACTATCGTCTTCCACTCCCTCAGCAATCACCTTGTAATTTAATCCTTTAGCCATCAAAACAATCAATTTAACAATGGCAACATTTTTCTCACTTGTATTCAGTGAAGAAATAAAAGATCGATCAATTTTCAAGTGGTCAATAGGATACTGGTTCAAGTATTGCAAGGAAGAATAGCCTGTCCCAAAATCATCCATAGCAATATGGAAGCCCATTTCCTTTAAAGAGTGCAGTTTAGAAAGTGTTTCTTCTATTGAACCCATAGCCACACTTTCCGTGATTTCAAGTTCAATATTCTCTGGATTTGCTTTAGTTTCGAATAAAGTCTCGGTTACCTTTTCAATAAAGTTATTTTGTTGAAATTGAATGGCTGATATATTAACAGCAATACGAATCGGTAAAAGACCCTGTTTTTCCCATTGTACAGATTGCAAACAAGCTTCTTTCAATACCCATTCTCCTAAAGGAAGAATAAGTCCAGTTTCCTCTGCCAGAGGGATAAATTCGCAGGGTGGAATCATCCCTTGATCAGGTCTAATCCACCGCAACAGCGCCTCTACACCAACAATATTATTGTTTTCAAGAGAAACCTGAGGCTGGTAGTATAGCTCTAGTTCATTCCGCACAATCCCTTTTCGTAACGCGTTTTCCATTGTTACTTGAGGCTCTATGTCCATTTCAGCATGATATATTTTATAGTGGTTTTTTCCGGCTTCCTTCACTTTATACATTGCTGTGTCAGCCTTCATTAATAGGGACTCAAAATCGTTACCATGTTCTGGGTATATCGACACCCCTATACTAGGTGTTACATAGAGTTCTTCCCCTCTAATATCGTAAGTTTTACGAAGGACGGTAAGAATTTTTTCCGCAGTCTTCTCAATTTGTATTTCATTCGTATTTTCGAGTAATATCCCGTATTCGTCTCCACCGATACGGCACACTAGCTCATTTGGTTTAAGGCACGAACTTAATCTGTCTCCAACCTCTTTTAATAATAAATCCCCGTATGAATGACCCAGACTATCATTGATATGCTTAAAGCGATCTAAATCTAGTAATAAGAAAGCAACCTTCTTTTTACTCCGTACATTATGGTTACAGATTGCTCTTGAAAGCCGCTTTTCAATAAATCTTCTATTGGGTAAGCCCGTCACAACATCATGATAGGCTAAATACTCCATCTGATTAATCGTTTCAACTAAACGGTCCGTTCTTTCTTTCACCTTTTCCTCGAGTTGTTCATTTAAATCATTCAATTCAGAAACCAATTTATCATTTTCCAACAATGTAAATAGTTGTCTTAAAACCACTAATAAAATCGTTAAAAACAATCCAACAACAACTGGAGCAGTATGGTAAATTTGAGATATCACATACAATGATAGCAACACAACTCCCACATAAGGCAAGCTATGCCTAATAAAGAATTTGTTCCTGCTCTCAGATTCGTATCGGTACTCGCGTTTCACATTGGATGGAGCTTCATGATAAAGTCCAGCCAAAGCAAGTATAAATAATGATAGAATCCATAATGGCTCTGATATACTTCCAACCGTGTACAAATTTTTTACGGTTAGAAACGAAAAAATAGTATCAGCCATGATTTGCACTAATAAACCTACTACTAATAAATATAAAGTCTTTTTATTAAAAACCGAGTTTGAAGCGATAAAAAGGCTGATGACTCCTCCTAAAACCCCAAGATCTAATATCGGGTACATGAGTTCTACGAGATGAAATGGATTTCCCTCCATTTTTAATAACGGTGCGATAATGAACACCCAATTAAATGTGGTTGCAACAGCCATGATGATTAACATATCAAAGGAAAATCGTATGGTAAGTAACTTACTTTTCACAACGTTCATTATGTATAAAAGGGCAACAAAATAAAACCCGTTCTGTCCAATCCAAAAGATTTTTGGCAACAGAAGAGTATCTCCATGAACACCTAAGATAAACTCGTAAAACACCCAAATAAGAATCCCTATAATATAACTTAGGATTCCTAGTCCTAAATACAACCAAAACTTCTTGGCCTTTCCGTTGTCATTTTTATATGTTGCAAATAGCCAGCCAAAAGATGTTAAGCAGGCAATGGTTTGGAATGTAACTCCACCCCAGTCCAAAAAAGCTTGCTTATGCTGAAAGAAGTAATTCCATAAGAAGTTCGTAAGGATAAAAAAAGCTATAAAAAGATAAGCAAACTTTTTGTTTTTCAGGGCGAACATTATTTTCTCCTTTTAAGTATAAATCGGTTTCCTTTCGAACGCTTGATTAGAGGGAATTATCCATGGATAGTCTTCCTTCTTTGTATACACTTCATGGGAGTGAATAATTGCTGGTATCACGTAATCACCTTTGTAATACATTTGGTCTCCAACAGGTTCGATCGGTATTTTGTATACATTTCTTAATGCTCTATAGAATACTCTCTCCAAAAGAACCACGCAATAGTTCATTTGGTAGAATTCTGTGTAATGAAGAAACAGGGATAATAATCGTTCGAGATTTTTCCCCCTATATTCCTTTAAAATAGATACCTTATCTATTTCAATAACCTTTATCGGATTTGTTTCTAACATCTGTATCTCGTGAAAGGGGAAAACAGTGTTAATGTAATTTTGCACCGTTGGGAAGTAGGATTTGAACTCAATTGTACCTATTTCTCGATTCTCTTGTTCAAGAATAATAAATCGATCTGTCTCATCAAAGGTTGGATCTAGCATATAGCCCTTCTCGAGCCAACACTCCATCCAGATTTCATTAAATGTATTAAGATCTGCCAATGTCTCAACTTTTTTATACATCTTATCCTCCACTAGTTCGAATAATTTGCGTGGTCCAGAACTGTTGCTATGACATTTGAATTACTTTTACCCTATATTATACTACTACAATAGTATCATGAGGAAGTGGAAAAGTTGAGATTATTGTATTAATTATTGTTCCTAGAATTTGATAATATTAACAATATTTTATTAGAATAACAATCATCAAGATAAATCGTTAGGTTTATAGCTAGAACAATGAAGTCACCTTTAGAGAATGTTTTATTTAGAACATTTTTATTATTCTGTTTTAATTTAGGAATAACTGCACCTTCCACTCATTTTCGGAAAATAGACAAAAAAATCAATTACCAACGTTTCATATATTCAAAACTTGGTGATTGATTTTTAGATTGCTACTTATTTTTTTTGGTGGATTTAACTTTTTTAACTTTTCCTATTTCTTTTTTTTACCTTTCTTTTTTTTCTTTTTATCCTTTGTTTTTTCTGCTTTAGCAGCTTCTTTATACCTTTTGTTAAACTTCTCCATAAACAAAGACATTCTGTCACTCCTCCCTTCAAACTAATACACATAATATTGTATTTAAGGATGAAAAGATTGGTACAGGACATACATCCAATTCCATTAAAAATCAGATGAAACTCATAAAATGAAATCCTTAACCACACCAAAATACTCACGAATATAATAATTTACTTTCACAAAAAATGGGGAATTTCCACCAAGCCCATAAGGAGTTAAACCGTATTCTTCTGCTAAAGCCTTTGCTCGAAACAAGTGATAATCACTCGTAATGATAAGAATCTTCGGTTTTTCCAAACCAAGTTGGGCCATCATCTCACTAGAAAACTTCAGATTTTCGTTCGTGTCAGTGGATAGACTTTCATAATACACTCGTCCCTTTTCAACGCCATTCTCCACCAAAAATGCTCCCATTGCCTCAGCTTCTGTAATAGTCTCCCCAGGACCTTGACCACCCGAAACTATGACTGGGACCTCTCGATTATCTAACAAATATTCCAAGCCAGCATCCAATCTTCCTTGCAATGTTTTTGAAGGTTCTTCTCCTCGTAGACCAGCTCCAAGGATAACAACAAAATCTATTTCTTTCTTATTATATTTTTCCTTTGAATAAGCCTCTTTTAAAATTAGCCCCTCAACACTAATAAATGAGAGTAAAAATAACACATAACTTAAAATAATTAATTTTCGAACAAAAACAAAAGAACGGGACAGTTGTTTATTTTTTAATAACCAACTAATAATGACAACAGCTAAAACATTTCCAATGATAAATAGAACACCAAAGCTCACTTTTCTAGCTCCTAATCTAACGATAAATTTTATAAAATATCTTCCCTGACCGTGGTGTGATAATTTCAAACCTAAAGGGATGGTTCAAATGGCTAAGCAACTATCTTCTTAAAGCAGCTGCTGTCTTTTATTCAAATGATTCTAATACAATTTTTCCGATTGTCCTTCCAGACTCCAGCATTTCATGAGCCTTTCGTAAGTTCTTAGCATGTATCGGTGATAGTGTTTTCTTAAGGGTTGTTTTTAAGCTTCCTTCATCAATCAATTCACTTACTTTATTTAGAATGTGATGCTGTGAAATCATATCCTCAGTTGTAAACATCGTCTTAGTAAACATAAATTCCCAAACAAAGGTGACGCTTTTACTTTTTAATGTATTTAATTCAATGGGGTATTTATTGTCAACGATGGAACAAATCTTCCCAAGTGGCTTAATAACCTCCCCCATCGCTTTCCAATGCTGGTCCGTATCGTTTAAGCATAAAATATAATCAACCTCTATTATTTGCAAATTTACCAATTGATCCTTTAGGGAACGGTAATGGTTAATGACAAAATCAGCACCACAATCCTTGACCCACATCACTGTTTCTGCCCGAGAGGCCGTAACAACCACTTGTAATCCTGCCCATTTTGCTAATTGAATGGCAATGGACCCTACTCCACCAGCACCACCTATCATCAGGACGGTTTTAGAACGATTTTCGTTTTTGTTTGTTGAATCAATTCCGAGACGTTCAAACAACGCTTCCCATGCGGTTAGAGCCGTTAGAGGCATTGCAGCAGATTCAGCAAAGTTAAGTGTTTTTGGCTTTTTCCCGACAATTCTTTCATCAACCAAATGATACTCGCTATACGTACCTGGCCTATTCAAACTTCCCGAATAAAAAACCTCTTCTCCAGGTTGAAACAATGTGCATTCTTCACCAACTTCAACCACCATTCCACATGCATCCCAACCAAGGATTTTCGGTTCTAATTCCACCACGTCCTTCGGTGAACGCACCTTGGTATCGACAGGATTAACAGCTATAGTCTTTATTTCTACAAGGAGATCCCTCCCTTTAGGTGAAGGTTTTTTTATATTAATATCTATAAGGCTTTCTTCATGCTCGATTGGTAAGTATTTATATAAACCTACTGCTTTCATTAAATATTACTCCTCCTGTTTTTAGATCTATATATTAATTCGATACATGCTTCCCTTTTCCTCCCAAAAAGAAAAGAGCTGCTATAAAAGCAACTCCTTCTATTTTACGTTCTTTAATTTATTTCTGTCTGGAGCTCCTGGTGGTTGTTCTAGCCATCCATGGTCAATGAGTAACTGTGCACCATCCTCTGCAAGTAACCCTATTTCAGTTATCATTCTTACATAACTACCGGATAAATCTCTTCTTTGACTTATCGACAAAGCTTCCCCATAATACCCTATCGCAGCTGAAAGAAGCGTTGTTATATGATACATCATAAGCTTTTCTGAAAATGGTGCAACAGTTGTATCGGTGACTTCTTGTTCATATGATCTTGGCGCATGTAGATTATCGTCAGTTAGCATTTTAGATAAAATATCCATATGCCTCTTACAAAGTTTTTCGGCTCGCGTCATATATTGTTCAACTTCTTTTACCTGAGTTACCTGTCTGAACCCCATTTCCAATACAACTTTTACTACATTCTTATGCATATTAATATACGTTCCACTGATTTCAATCGAATTAATAGGACGACGATCTCCAAACCACCCGGTCAAAAAGCTTTGTTTTGTTACATAATCTACGGTATGCTTGTTTGTCATAGTAGGAGGTTTACTGATGATTCCCTTGTCTAAAACCACTTCCGTCGCTGAATCATATAATTCCGTAGTTTCAGCACTACACTGAATAAAATACCTCCTTACATCTTCTCTTACACATGTTCCGATTGCACCTGCATATCTTGTCAAACCATGTATGGACATTGTATGAATGTATACGATCATAAAAGTATCGGTGAACAAAGGTGGTGCGTCAACCAACACATCTTCATCTGTAAAACCTATCGGGATTGGAAGCTCATCTACAGTAAAAAACTCTTTTATTTTCTCGAGATGAGTTTCTGATAAGCTAAGGGCATAACGAAGCACTTTTTCAATTGCTTCATCTTTTACATGATAAATAAAATGTCGAAGAACACATTTGGACAAACTGTCACTGATATACTGCATCCACAAGCTCCCCACCTCTGGAGCAGTTAATTTTACATTGTGATAGGTATGTTCCATGATTTCTCCCTTCCTGACTCTCTTTCCCTGTATTGTAACCAAATCAGGAATAATCATGTTTCACTTTCATGATTAATACTAAGACCTTCCATATGTCTCTTTGATAACATTTTATCTACCTTTCGATTTTCCTTGGTTTCAAAAATAATATCGAAATCGTAATCTGGCGGATACAACTCACTTGCCTCAATATGAAGGGTTAAACGCTTATGGTTATATGAGCCCTTTTTCCCTTTTATTTGAACAATGTAGTTCCCTTTCTCGTCTGGTCCTTTGTACACTATACCAAAAACATCCTCAGGAGAGACGATGACATTATCACCTTGATTAAATTTTGGAACAGAGAGAGATGATATCTTCACTCCTTTTTCTCTAGTTTGATATTTATTGATGATGATTTGCTTTTCGAGTTCTCTTTTTTCCTGAAGTGAAACATGTGGTTCTGGATATACCATTTCTTCTTTATAGGTAATTTGATGAGCTCGTTCAATGATTTTCGGGTGAATGCCTAGCTTTAACGCAATCGCAAACGCTTGGCTTTCTCCACCCTTTCCTATAATTAAACGATAAGTTGGACGAAGAGTGTCCAAATCAAATTCCATTGATCCGTTAATGAATCCTTCCTGGTGATCCGCAAACTCTTTGATTTCACTGTAATGAGTGGTTGCTAATAATGTCGATCCCTTCTTATAAAGTTGCTCCAAGATTGCAGTTGCAAGCCCCATTCCTTCAGCAGGATCGGTTCCTGAACCTAATTCATCCAATAATACCAACGTACGATCATTGGCTTCTTTTAGAATGTCAATAATATTTACGATGCGTGAACTAAATGTACTTAGGTTTTCTAAAATACTCTGTCCATCCCCTATATCCACTAAGATATTTTGAAAGATACTGACAGAACTGCCTTCAGCAACCGGTAAGTGTAAACCCGCTTGGGCCATCAGCGTTAAAAGTCCAACCGTTTTAATAACGACGGTTTTTCCACCCGTATTAGGACCTGTAATGACTAGCGCATGTTCAGGTGAACCGAGCTTAAAGTATAGTGGGACAACATTCTTACCTAATAAAGGATGTCTTGCTTCAATTAATTCAATATAGTGTGATTCGTTTATGGACACACTTCGCCCATCGATTGCTCGGCTAAACTTTGCCTTGGCAAACAAAAAGTCATAGTGGACCATTGTTTCCACTGCCAAACGAATTTGCTGTTCTTTTTCTTCGACTAACCCGGTGAGATAGATTAAAATTTTTTGTGTTTCTGCTTCTTCATCCATCTTTATCCAGGTAAGTTGATTTTGGTAAGACATAATTTCTTCAGGTTCAATAAATAAGGTAGATCCAGACGCAGAAGTATCTAGAACTGCCCCTTTTACTTTTTGACGATATTCCTTTTTAACTGGAATCACGTATCTTCCATCTCTTTGACTGATAACACTTTCCTGCAAATAGATTTTTAGTTTGGATGAACGTACGATTTGTTGAAGTTTTTCTTTTAGTCGCTCTTCTTGTATTGCCAATTGTTTTCTAATTTTAAGTAATTCCTTACTTGCGTAATCGTCCACAACGCCATTTCGGATACAACGATTAATTTCCTCCGCCAATCCAGGCAATTCTTCAATGGAGTAAATATAGCTTGTGACTCGAGGGGCTATATACTCCTTATCCTTCATAAAGCGTCTCATTTTCCCACAGCAATCTAAAAAGTCATGAAGCTTTATTAATATATCAGCACGAAGAGCAACTCCCTTATTGATACTATTTAATAAAGTATCAATTCCTTCTAGTCCATGGACAGGTACACTTGAACTCTTTTTCATGATCTCTACTGCTTCAGTTACCTCATCGATCCATGATTGGATTTGTTTAATATGAACGGAAGGTGCGATTTGCAACACCTTTGCTTTTCCTTGGCTGGTTAACGCATAATGAGCAATTTCCTCTTTAATCACTTCAAACTGCAATGTTTCAAACGTATGATTGTTCAACTTTTTTTCCTCCTAAAAATAAAAATAGCCGCGTTGAACGAGTCAACGCGGCATGAAAACAGAATCCTTGTAATAAGCATTCTGTTCAGACTATTTAACCAAAATAAAAAGCTGTTACACAGTGGTACACAGCTACACTCTCGGCTAAGGATAGTATGCTTGTTTTTGACCATTGTTCTTAACTACATTCGCGGCCATAGATAAATAAGCTTCCTAAAACATTGAAATTTTCAAGTTTAGAAAACAAACCGGAATGCTGGTATCCAATTGATTGGATTAGTTAAGAACGACACCTAACATAAAACATACTCCCTTATCAAAATATAATGGGTTACATTTCCATTGTATAGTATATCCAATTACTATGTAAATAGTTAATGATTATAGAAAAAATATTTTCATTATGCATCGTACATGATATAAAAGAACTAACAGCCATTTAGAAAGGATGCCTATATGCTTGTTAGGAAACCCATTGTTCAAAAATTTATGATGTATAGCTTAGTTGGCTGCATCTGCACATGTATCTATTTTCTTTCAATGTTTATATTGGTTGAGCGAATAGGTAAGGAGCCTATAATCTCTTCCATTATTTCTTTTGTTATCATGACTCTTTTTTCTTTCATTCTTAATATGAAGTTTACTTTTGGCGGTGAGTTTTCAAATCAGAAATTAATGCGTCCACTCCATTCAGTGGGTTTATAATCGCTAATACTTGATGGTCTTCCCATTTTCCATTGATTCTTTTTCTAACACTCGTATGGAGGCGATATTATGCGGCATGACTCCCGCTTCTATGCGGTGTAGCTTTACCCTGAAAGTCTAAACATTCCTCCGCATCATCAAGCACAATCGGTCTAATAAATATGGAATTCCCTTTAATCATACTTGCTGTTCCTCCTCTAAATGAGATGTATCGCCCACTAACTCAACTCGGAACTGTTCACCATCCCAATTTACTATAGTTAATCCTTTGACCGAGTAAGGTCGCGTCCCTTTCCCCTTTTCAGTTAACAAAGAGTCACACCATCCTTGTAATCGGCCTACTCTATTCCATTCTGTTTCTCCATGTCGTGTTAAATATATTTTTTTCATATCGTGAATCTCCCTTGAGAAATCTGTAATTCTTATTTCACTATACCATTTTTTGCATATTATTTTTCAAATTTTTTCTAAAAGAAACACATACGTTTCCATTTCTTGTGCCACACTAAATTATTATAAGTAAAGAAGGATGCTGATGGCTTTGAAGAAATTTAATTTGTATATAGCTCTTCTTTTTATACTACCTTGGTTGTCAGTCCCTTTGATTGGCGGAAAGACAGTAAAAAGGTTTCTTCCGGGTGCCAGTTTTATCTCACTTTATCTCATAATCGAAGGAATGGTTGCACAGAGAAGAAAATGGTGGTGGTTTCCATCTAATCTCAAACCCAATGTACTTAATGAATTGCCACTCATTCTCGGACCATTTTTCGTTGGTTCCATTTGGATATTAAAATATACTTTCGGGAAATTCAAACTGTACTTTATTGTTAATATCATTGTTGATTCATTGTTTACTTATGGAATGATGCGAGGGTTTCGAAAAATGGGATATGTTACTCTTGTACGATTAAATAGACTACAACTATCCTTTATTTTCTTACTTAAGACAATGGCAATGTACGGTTTTCAAGTCATATACGAAAAATATGTAACACGTTATAGATAGGTCCAACCCGGGTGCTTTCCCGGGTTATTTCATTTGGGAATTAATCGTTCTTACCCATTCTTGTTACTCATAAACTGTAATACTTGAGTTTATTTTTGTAGGGGGTATGAACATGAGCTATGAACCCATTTCAGTTTTTGACGAACACGCTTTTTGGCTTGAGGTATTAGAAGATCACGCCCACTTTATTCACGATTTCTTATCTCCTAGTGAAGTCGAGTATGTAACCACAGCAAAGCAATATATTCAATTATTTCGTGGCTTGCTTTCAAAACTATCTAGCCTCCCAGCGTCAGGATCAGTTTCATCCTCTGAAATGATCACATTCGCAAGAGAAATCTATCCGATTGCCAATCGATATTTTCATTTTGAGGGTCATCTTCAGCGCCTACGCATTGAAAATAAAGTGAACTTGAATTTAACTCCAACCTATTTAAATGGTACACTAGGGGAAAATCAAGAATATTTACGAATGCTAAGGTTTTATGTAAACGGGCAAACCCCTTCCATCCTTCCACTTGTCGACTTAATGGATTTATGGCTTGAAGACCAAGCGGGGCATGCGGCCTTACTCGCTCGAGCACTTGATGGAGTTGAACTGGCACTAGTTACACAAACAAGAGAATACATGCAAATATTCCAGTCGTTCATTGTGAAAAACGAGGCTATTAAAGGATATTTACGATTTACGCCAGAAGGCTTTCCGATACAACTCCAATTTGCAAGAGATGTCGTGATCGCTGTTATCGGGTTTACCAGTTTAGTAGAAAAAATGGTCCAGTTATATAAGGGTGAGGAAGTATTAAATCAGTCCACTTTACGTTTTCTTGAACATCACTTTCCGGAAGCTTGTTATTTCTTAAAAAAGCTGTCGTACTATGTACCTGATATTAATTATCCTACTTGCTCGCTATCAAAACCATCCTTTCGATAGTAAAAATGTCAGCTCCTATTCAACCAATTGAAAAGGAGCTGACTTTTAATTTTACTCTCCCACCAACGCAAACACATTCAATGGTTTGATTTTTCTCCCCTTTACAGCCTCCTCCAATAAAGAAATTTCTGTACGAAGTAGAGAATTCATTTTTCTTGGCATTTTCAAAGAATCGAATTCCGTTTCAAAGGCATGTAAGGTTTGTTGAACCTCCCATTCAGCATCCTGGAGATTCGGGGAATAGATCGAGACCTCGTCCATCACATCCCAACCTCCCTCTTTAAAAGCATGTTCGATATCCTTTCGGGAAAGCAGTGTACGAATGTTACTTATGCTAACTTCTTTAAAACACTCGTACTGCGCCTGAATCAAAGCGGCTAAAAAATGTGGTACTTGTTCGGCTTGCTCCACTCTCGTATCCCATTCTGCAAAGCACAACTTTTTCCCCCAAGGTCTAACCTTTTTCAATATATCAATCAATATATCAGGCGAGCTCATGTACCAGCTACAATGGGAAATAACAATAGCATCAAATTCTTCAACTTTATAGTTTGCAGATAATATATCGAACTCAAAATCTACTTTTACTTGCTTGCCTAATTTTGATTTTTTTAAATAGGCCATGGAGTCACCTAGCGTGATCGGTTCACCATAACTAGGTGAGGCTAGATCAACTCCATGAACCTGACCCTTCTCACCTACCATATACGCTAATACGGCCGTTGTGTCTCCTTGACCACAACCAATTTCAAGAACATGCTCCCCTTCTTTAATCCTCCAAATTTCTGCTAATTTCAGACGATGTTCTGTTTGTATTTTTTGTATTTCCTTGTAAAGAGTGCTTGTTGCCATGCAAGAAACGATAAAGTCTATGGAATGTTCACTCATGTTATTTCCCTCCTTGATTAGTATTCTACCGATATTCTAGGTGCATAAAGATAAGTCCTTTATTTAATACCAAGAAAAAACCTCCTATAATCTAGGAGGCATAAAGTTCAATTTTTCTCTTCACTTTTTTCCTTTTCTTCTTTACAACATGACTCAACTTGTTTGATCCTTTTTTCCAAATAAGCTTTTTAATACGATCATCTTTATACTCACCCTAAATTAAATAAAATAAAAAACCAGATAAAGTGGACATCAACATTACGGATGCGATAAACGCCGCAACAAGCTTTTTTCGAAAAATACTATTCAGTAGGGTCAATTCTGGCAAGCTTGCACCTGCTGAGCTAATCATTAATGCCATGACAGGGCCGAGTGCCATCCCCTTCAATATCATGACTTGTGAAATAGGAATCATAGTAGAAAGTCGGATATATAAAGGAATTCCAATGATCGCAGCGATCGGTACTAACCACCAGTCGTCAGCCCCCATGTAAGCGGTGATCCATTCAGTCGGTACAAGCCCGTGAATAACTGCCCCAATAGCAGCACCAATTAACAAGAATGGATAAACCGTCTTCATGAGCTGAAGGGTTTCTAATAGCGCTCCTTTCCAGTCTAGTTTTTTATTCGGATCTTTAAATCCAGTCATAATGACATTTTTCACCTGATTCTCAAAACCAAGTTTTTCTAGGCTGAAGCCAATCGCTACTGATAAAATGCTTGTTAACAATGTGTAAACAATGGCTACCTTCCAACCGAGTGTAGCTGTCATTAACGTCAAAATTGTTGGATCTAATACGGGAGATGCAAATAAAAAGATCATGACCGTACCAAAACGCACCTTTTTATTTAATAAATTCACCACAACCGGAATGGTCGAGCAAGAGCAAAAAGGAGTGACGAAGGCAAACACAAGGGCAATCAATGCACTAACTAGCGGGTGGCTGCGCTCCATCATTTTCTCCATTTTTTCATAAGGGATATAGCCTTGTAGGACGTTAATTAAAAAAGAAATCCCTACAAATAAGACGGTTAATTCTAGTGCAATACTTAAAAAACTCTTTACTAATTCTTCCACAATTCTCCACCTCGTTTTTATTTGTAAAATGCAACTATATTTCATTAAAAAATATAAGCAAGATCGTTGACCTGCTTATATGTATGGCTTACAACATACCGAGGATTTAGACATGGCCTCATTTAATAATTTAATGGATCGAATCACTGTGTCTTTTTCAAATTCATTCATATGAGAAAATATTTCTTGTAAGTATTCGTTCATTTCCGTATCAATTGAGGTAGAAACAAACTTTCCTTCTGTTGTTAGGGATAAAACATATACTCTTTTGTCTTCAGGCAACTGTTGCTTTTTTACTAATCCTATCTTTGTTAAGTTCTGTATCTGCCGACTAAATGTTGTCACATCGATCCCTAGTGAGTCAGCGACTTGCTGAACACTCGGATTGTTTTGCTTGTCAATTTCGTGGATGATATGACTCTGGACTATGGAAATTTCCATTCCTCCTACTAAGCAACAGTTTTTATTTAACATACCAAATCGTCTCGTTAACAACTGGAATAAATCACGTAAATTTTCCAATATTTTCACCTCTCTTTATTTATATCATATTATTTGCAAAATGCAACTATTTATTTTAAAAAGAACTTCTTAAAAAGAAGTTCTTCCACCCTTATTATTCACACAAATAAATGGGCTGTTCTAGATCATAAAGACAATTTTTCTTTAGGCAGAGCAATAGTTACTTTAAATAAGTCTCCGTCCACGTCAATCGAAAGGCTTCCTCCATGAAGATCAACAATTGATTGGGCGATCGCTAATCCAAGGCCAGTTCCCCTACTTTCTAGCAGCTTTCTTCTCTTTTTATAGTAAACAGTAAATCTTAACATTCGACCATTAAAAATCTTAAGAATTTCTTAACTCATTCTTTATTTTAAACGATTTGGAAATAATAAGGGTACTTAATAAAAGATAGTTGACATGTAACCAAAAGGTTTCGTATAATCACAATAAGAAACCTTTTGGTTACATATCATTTAAAAGGATGGGGAAAAATGAAAGTTCAAGATATTCGAAAAACAACAGTGTTTCAGGCACCAATTCAAAAAGTATGGAATGCAGTTGCAACTGCAGATGGAATTTCTTCTTGGTTTATGCCGAATGACTTTCAACAGGTAGTTGGGAGTGAGTTTACCATTCAGTCACCATTTGGTCCAAGTCCTTGCAAAGTGTTAGAACTAGAACCGCCACACCGCCTCGTTTTTTCTTGGGGGACAGATGGATGGGTGGTTACATTTGAGTTAAAAGAGTTGGACGAAAAGACTGAGTTTACCCTTGTTCATTCTGGCTGGGGAGACACAGAGGAAGTTATTCCATTAGCTAATGAAACGCATCAAGTTATTCGTGATCGCATGAATGGCGGATGGGGACCTCTTGTTGATGTGAAACTGCGCGGGGTTATTGAGGCGTAATGTCCGCTGTCAAAAAACACGATGTGTTTCAGGCAATTGCTGACCCTACAAGAAGAAAAATATTAATGCTTCTCGCAAAGCAAGATTTATCAGTAACTGCGATCAGCGAAGAATTTCCGATCACTCGAACAGCGGTATCTAAACATCTCCGAATATTATCCGAATCCAATCTTGTCGGTATGACCAAGACAGGACGAGAAAAAATTTACAAGCTTCACCCAGAAACCTTTACAGAAATCAAAGATTGGTTAAGCTATTTTGATCAATTTTGGGATAATAAGCTTTCAATGCTTAAATATCTTATTGAAGAACAGGAAAAGTAGCAAAAAAGAGTACATACGCATGTACTCTTTTTAGTGTTCTAAGATCTGTTAAACGAATAATCATTCGATAGTTCCCAGGTTTAACCTATTTCTGGGGAGTAGCCCTGACATTTTTGATTTTGTATGAATATAGTACAAATATAATAGTGAGGAAGGTGAAAAATATGGGTTTCAAAAAGAAAAAACCTTATAAAGTTGATGTTGATTTTGATATGAAAAAATGTCATGAGGATCATAAAGATAAACCTTGTAAATTAGAAATCGAGGTTGAAGTGGAAGTTGATATAAAAGATCATAGCCATAAACATAAAGATAAATGTAAAGATAAACATGATTGCGACTGTAAAGACGATTGCTTATGTAATCTTTTAAAGAAGTTTGAAGGCCAAGAAGTTTCAATAAAAACAAAATCGGGGGATTTTATTGAAGGAATATTAAAAGAAGTAAAAGATTGCTGCGTAAAAATTATTGAGCCGGGTATGCTATCTCCAAAAGTTAATGAAAGACTAACTGTTGTTCGTTGTAAAGACATTGAAAGCTTCACAGTTGAGTTGTTAACTGATAAATAAAAGCAAAAGTTAGGCTCATGTTAATGGGCCTAACTTTTTTATTATGAAGGACTAATTTGAGAGAGTAAATTCTTAAAATAACTGCCTTTCGAAACTAGTCGACTTCTTTTTTTTAGCAAGTAATCTTTTACGTCTGAACTATGATAATGAGAATATGGGTAGCGAATGTATGCAAAATGATGTCTCGAAGTAGAATACATTAAAATATCATTTTTTAAACATTCTTGTTGGAAATTGGAATCTTCTCCTAGATTCAGGCTAGGAAATGTAACGTGTTTGAATACGTCTTTGTTAATTACAAGTGATGCTCCGGCTAAGAAATCCTTTGTGGAGTAATGTTTATGTGGATTGATAAAACGTTGTTCGTTATTACAATTATATAAGTATAAGCTCTTTTCTTGTTGAAAATAAATATAGAACGTAGACTTACCTACAACCATCGCTTTTGTGTTTTCGATTACATTCATAGCCTCATTAATATAATATGGACCATAAAAATCATCATCATCGAATTTGGCTATTGTTTTATACTTTGAACATTCAACACCATAATTCAAACAATCTCCTAAGCTAGTATATTGAGGAAGCTGAACAATCTTAATGTTTCTGTCTAAAACCGATCGTCTTTTCCATTTATCAACATCCATACTATCTTTGTTTAATATAATTATTAATTCTTTTTCCTTGTAATCTTGTTTTTGATAATTTTTAAATACATTGTCCATACATTCATCTCTTACTGTACAAGTAATAATGGAAGCCACTCTATTTTTCCCCGTCTTTTTCTTTTAATTGTTCTACAACAACCCAACCATCATCAATAGTTTTAAATATAGGTTCATACGTATCTCCCCATCGTTTTAACGCCTGTCTAATTACCCATTTCATTTTATCTGCAACAATTTCAATATTTGTGGTGGACATTTCTGTATGCTGTCGATAGTAGTACAATGTTTTATCAGTATAATGAAATTGATATTTTTCTATAAGATGTAACATAACTGGCAAATCCTCAATATATCTTCCCTCATAAGGATCATTCGTAGGCCATCCACCTATTTCTTTTACAGTAGAGGTTCGATAAAACCGTGGACAAATAAATGTATCTGGATATTCAAGTACAAAATGATATCTGTCTTTAATTGGTTGCCCCTTCTTTATAACCTCCTTTAAAATAGTACCTTTTTTATCTTGAAACACTGCCGTAATATTTCCATGTACTACTGCGAAAGTATCTGGTAAACTCCTTGCCTCATTCACGAAAATATTTAACGCGTCCGGATGCAGCCAATCATCACTATCTAATGTCATAACAAAAGGTGTATCGACTAAATCCAACCCCTTATTTAAACTTTTTGATTGACCTTCGTTTTTATGAGATTTGATAAGAGTTATTCTCGAATCATTCAAAAAAGGAGCGACGCTTTGAACAGATTGATCCGTTGAACCATCATCGATTAAAATCATTTTCCAATTTTGATAAGTTTGCTTACAAACACTTTCTAATGCATAACACAGATACTGTTCTCGATTATAGAATGGTACTAATACTGTGACTTCAGGTACCATCGGAAACACCTCCATGAGATGAATAAACATACTTTTAACATCCATTTTTTTAAATTAGATCAACAAGATAATTCCATCCATCTTCATCATAATAAAAGACAGGCTCGAGTTCATATCCCCACCTATCCAGCGCATCTCTTATTGCCCACTCACGAATTTCAGCAGTTCTTTTTCGTTGTTTATTTGACAAATTATTTTCGTGCTCTCGACATTTATAAAGACATTGATCAATCCAGTGAAATCGGTACCGATCGATTAATCTTAACAATAAACGTAAATCATCAATTCCATGGCAGCCCTCATATGGATCATCAATTGGCCAACCACCTATTTCCTTTAACGCAGTTGTACGACAAAATCGAGGCCATACTACCTGATTAGCAAAAAGGAATTCAATTTTGTCAGAAAAGGCTTTCCCTTTCCTTTCAATAACCCTTTTAATTCGTCCTTGTCTATCTTCCACAACCATCTGTAAATTCCCGCTAACAACAGCCACTTCATTAGGCTGATTTTCAAACTCTTCTATTAATGTCTGAAGCGTGTTAGGAAATAACCAATCATCACTATCCAATTCTAGTATATATGGTGTATCAACAAGCGATAATGCTTTATTTAAGCTTTTTGATTTACCCAGATTTTTATGATTACTTATAATTTGAATTCTCGGATCACTTAAAAGATCTTTAATCGTTTCTATACTCCTATCCGTTGAACCATCATCAATCAAAATTAACTTCCAATCTTTATACGTTTGAGCAAACACAGTTTCTAATGTTTCCCTTAAATAATCCTGCCGATTATAAAAAGGAACTAAAATAGTGGCTTGACTATCGGTCATTCAAACCCCTCCTAAGGTAGTTACTCATATTTTATTGAAAACAAGATAAACTTGTGAGTGTTTAAAAGCAAGATTAAAAATAAAAAGTCTTAAAAACGAACGCATGTCTAGTTCCCTCCAATTTCAAACTACATAGAATAAAAAGACTACGCTTGAAAAAATATTTAGATATCGGTTAAATCAACGGATAATTGATTTCTAATATCAATTATCGACCCAGCTATTAGAGGCAACATTATTCGTAACAGTCTAAGAAAATAGTGAAAAGAAAGGTACTGACATATGAAAATATTATTGGCATACGGATCATATTTACCATTAACAGGAGGAGTATGGACCTATGTTAAGCAACTTGCAAATGGCTTAGAAGGTCAAGGTCATCATGTTGATATTTTAGCTCTCCATCCTGATGATAACTATTACTATCTTCTTAAAAAAGGAACATTCTTCAATAAGAATCAATTAGAAAGAACAATATATAAGAAACTAAAAGAATATTTCGAAAAAAACACCTTAGAGATAGATGATTGGATTATTAGAAAAGAAAGTAAGCGTCATAGTCTAGAGATAGCTGCTTTTCACCTCGGTATAAGTTCATATGATCTTATTCACGCACAAGATGTTGTGACAGCTCATGCCCTATCCCGTGTTAAAGCAATCAATACACCATTGGTTTGTACCATTCATTCGTCACTGACTCAAGAAATTTTTCTAGCTGAAATGAAAAAGAATCCTCAAATTACAAACAGTCAACGATGGAAATATATATCACAATTAGAATCGCTTGGCCCAAATGCATCTGATCATTCCATTCTCCCCTCACACTGGTTGAAGGATCAGATGACACATTTCTCCATACAGTCAGAGATGATGGTTATTCCATATGGCATCGATATTTTAGAATTCCAAAACCAGCAAACAATACTTACAGACATAAATGTTCCAAAGGATAAAAAAATAATCGCATGCTCAGCAAGGCTTATTTTTGAAAAGGGACAATATTCATTACTGCAGGCTTTGGAAAAACTAAAGAAAATTCGTAACGACTGGATTTGCTTATTTATTGGAGACTCATATAAATGGGATGACTTTGGGGACTTTCTTAAGACTGAAGTTAAAAGAAAAAACCTAACAAATAATGTGATCTTTTTAGGAAAAAGAGACGATGTTCCTGCGTTATTAACGAAAGTAGATGTTTTTGTACTCCCTAGTTTGCTTGAAAATTTGCCATTTGTAATTATTGAAGCACAGATTGCTGGGAAACCAATCGTTGCTTCAGACGCTGGTGGGATTCCTGAAATGATAGAACATGGAGAAACAGGTTTGCTTTACCCTCGAGATAACAGTGAAGAACTATGCAATCGTTTAGAAAAAATCCTTTCAGATGAAAAATTACGAGATTATTTAGCCAATAATGCAAAAACCTACGGCTTAACTGCTTGGCATCATATGAAAATGCTCGATTCAACTCTTGAGGTTTATAACAAAGTAAGTACCTTCTATAAATCTCATAAATCCATAGAACAAATTCCATTAGTGAAAGATAACCTTGGAATATTAAAAAAATATTCACTAAACATGCCTAGAAATTACCAAATTCCTGATTCTGCCACTATAAACCCACTTTTCAATAAATAGATATCCTTTGGAGTGATTACATGGAATCAACTAAACATGAGTTTGAACAACGCTTTTTGCGTTTACAAGATGTGTTACAGATGATGAAAGATGCTATCCATAATAAGAAACCTTTTTCGTTAGCACGATTTGGTCATGCTGAAATTTATTATTCTTTATGGCCAACCTCAACTGCTTTCCAAGAAGGACTAGATTATTGCGCACAATACAATGGTGCAACTGCTGAACCAGAAAAGATTAAGGAGTTAGTGATTAGAGCACTTCTATCTACAAAAATTGTTGGACTTCTTTCAAAGGAAGAACATGAGTTCTTTCACAGTGAAACAATTAGGCTTTTAACATCATTAGATTACGAACCAAAGTACGTCTGTTCCCCCTTTATCACACATCCTATGTCAAAGGATATGGGTTTTTGGAACATATTACGCCCTTTAAAAGTTGTATTGGTTGGAAGAAGGTCTCTTGAAGCAAAACCACTGTTTGAAAAAATGGGAGTGAAAATTGTAGGTACGAAACAACTAGAAGGAATCAATCAGATAAGGTCACTACAAAACGAACTAGTCAATAAAAAGGACGAATGGGATGTTGCAATTTTAGCTGCTGGAGTACCTGCAACGATATTGACTAATCAGCTCGCCAAAGCTACAAATAATGTCGTTATTGATTTTGGTCATGCGCTAGATGTCATGATTGACGGAGAAGCTTTTGATTTTGATAAACTTGTTGAGGAATATCGGGATAACATGATTGAATAAAGACACTTTATCACCTTATTAAACTAACAAACATACAAAACATGTTTTTTAAGTTGATTCAAACAATTTTGAGAGAGGGAGGTAAAAATGGGCAATTCTATCCAACTAACCAGTAGTGAACTTTTGGATAAAATCATTGATGCCTTAAACAGGAAACAACCACTATCAGTTGTATCTGTAGGTTATACAGAATCATTTGTCATGGCACAATATGCGATTTTATCTGAAGATGAAATCATGGATGATCCAGAAACAATTGCAGCCAATTCAAATTGCAACTTAGACAGAGGACATTTTCACCGAGGACTAATTTTCCCTAATATACAAGCTCGTGATTTGACTGTCGAAGCCGTTAAAAAGGCTAACATTATTGGTTTAAACTTAAATATTCCTACAGCCGGAAACCTAACAAAAAGGGTTTTTGATTATTATAAGATTTCTCCTGACTATGTTTTTGAGGCATATATTAGACGTGTTATCATGTTCTCCCAACATAGTAAATTCCACCAAATGCTTGCGGGAAGGAAAATCTTAATCATCTGTAATTACGCTGATGAAGTTAAAAGATCACTTGAAAAAAACTTAATGAAAAAGTTAGGTTTCGATATTGTAGGAGCCATAAAAATAAAACAGTTTTCTGATATACCTGAAGTAAAAAAAGAAATTGATTCCTATGATTTTGATCTTTGCCTGCTTGCAGCTGGTACAAACGCACTTATTCTAAGTTCCTATATCGCTACTGAAAGAAGAAAGGTTGCACTTGACCTTGGTCAAGGAATGGAGTCATTAATAACAGGTGAAATCGAAGGTGAATATTGGCTTGATGAAGAAATAGGGCTTAAGAAGTTAATGGATATGTAACTCATAATCAATCAAAATGGTATAAATCTATAATTTCAAGCAATTTTAAAAGAAGATAAGATATGTGCCTAAAGCAGTAGCTTAACTTCAACATATGATACATCGTATGATTATAAGAATAGAAAGGACTGTGTATGTTTGCAAGATTTTGAAGTTAATCAACCTACTGTTACTATTATCGGACTTGGTTTTGTTGGCCTCCCATTAGCAATAAAATTAGTTGAAAAAAACCTGAATGTAATGGGAATCGATGTGGATAAAAGAAAAATATCCCAATTATCAAATGGCGAGAGCTATATACCTGATATATCTAGTTCTCAGCTTCAGGATGCATTAAAAAGTAATAAATTTTATGTATCAAGCGATTATAGCAATATTACCACTTCAAATGCAGTCATTATCTGTGTTCCTACACCTCTTACTACCCATCAAACCCCTGATTTAAGTTATGTAACTGCCGCAGCTAACTCTATAACTCCATATTTACAAGAAGATCAACTTGTCGTTTTAGAAAGTTCTACTTACCCTGGGACAACACGAGAAGTAATTTTACCTATACTTGAGAAAAGCGGTAAAAAAGTAGGTAAAGATATGTATTTAGGCTACTCGCCAGAACGTATTGATCCAGGTAACAAAAGCATGCCAATCGATGAGATTCCTAAGATAGTTAGCGGTATTACAAGTGGTTGCTTAGAAAAAATGTTAAACCTTTATAAATTGATTTATAGAAATGTAGTATCTGTTTCCTCTCCAGAAACAGCAGAAATAACAAAACTTTTAGAGAACACCTATCGATTTATCAATATCTCTTTTATCAATGAATTTGCAACCATCTGTGATAATCTCGGTGTAGATGTTTGGGAAGTAATTAATGCAGCAAAAACAAAGCCATATGGATTTACAGCCTTTTATCCTGGTCCTGGAATCGGTGGTCATTGTATTCCTGTCGATCCATTTTACCTACAATGGAAAATCTCTAATTATGAAATGTCGAGTTTATTTATAACTGCTGCTAGTACTGTTAACAAAACCATTCTGCAACATATTAAAGCAAAAATAAAAGAGAACCTTCAAAAGCCAATGAATGAATCTTCTATTTTACTATATGGGATGACTTATAAAAAAGATATTAGTGATATTCGAGATTCACAATCAGTTGAACTATTTAAGTGCCTTCTTGATACAAACAAAAGTGTACTTTATCACGACCCTTATGTTCCTACGTTAAAAATTGATGGTAAAACTTACAATAGCACTGCTTTAACACAAGAAACACTTGGACAAGTGGATTGTGTCGTTATCCTAACAGACCACTCAGAAATACCATTAGATACTATTCTTGAACACTCTTCCTTAGTTTTTGATACAAGAAATGTTGTCAAGGATCGAACAGGAAATGCAACAATTATTAAACTTGGTGGTGGTCGTCCATGAAAATTCTAGTTACTGGTGGAGCTGGTTTTATAGGTTCTCATCTTTGTGAACGGTTAACAAAGATGGGTCATCATCTTACAGTGATTGATAACTTATCAAATGGGAGAAAGTCTTTCCTTGCAACCCTTCCACCTTCGAAGATCCAATTTATTGAAGGTTCTGTAATGGATCGTTCCCTATTAGAGAAGACACTGAAAGATTGTGATTTAGTCTTTCATCTTGCTGCAACACTTGGTGTAAAAAACACCGTTGAAGATCCATTAAAAATTATTCATGGAAATATCGATGGAACCCGAAATGTACTTGAACTAGCCTTTGAAAATAAAATAAAAGTCGTATTTGCTTCTACTTCTGAAGTGTATGGGAAAAATCCGAATTTACCGTTTACTGAGGATTCTGAACGAATACTTGGTTCAGCACAAACAAGTAGATGGTGTTATGCTACTGCAAAAGCACTAGACGAACATATGTGTTTTGCATATGGAATGAAAGGGTTACCTATATCGATCGTTAGATACTTTAATGCCTACGGACCAAGACAAACCTCTTCTCAATATGGAGGAGTAATCCCTAAATTCATTGTAGCTGCACTTAAAAATGAACCTATTACTGTTTTTGGTGACGGTAATCAAACAAGATGCTTCACCTTTATTAGTGATATGATCGATGGTACCGTTGAATGTATGTACCCAAAAGCAAATAACGAAGCCTTTAATATCGGAACGACTGAACAAATCACGATAAATTCATTAGCCCATATGATTAAGGACTTAACAAATTCAAACTCAGATATTATTCATATCCCATACGAACGTGCATATGGATTAGGATATGAAGATACACCCGATCGGTTACCCGATATAAGCAAAGCAGCTAGTACACTTGGTTTCAATCCAAAAGTTTCTTTAGAAAATGGACTTAAACAAACGATTACCTATTATCAAACCGTATTGGGGATAAGTGATTCCGTATGAAAGTTCTTGTAACTGGTGGTTGTGGATTTATTGGGTCACATACCGTTGAGGAATTAATTAAAAAGAACTATGAGGTCATTGTTATTGACAATTTAAGTACTGGAAATAAAACGTGGCTTTCAAAAAACATTAAACTATATGAAACTGACATATTATCTACAAAGATAATAGAGATTTTCCAATGTGAACAACCCGATTTTGTGATTCATCTTGCAGCAAATGTAGATGTAGCAACATCGATGGAGAATCCATTAATGGATGCTACCAACAACATCCTTTCTACGATTAAACTATTACAATGTTGTAAACAATTCGGAGTTAAAAAATTTATTTACGCTTCTTCTTGTGCAGTCTATGGGGAATCTGGAGATTGTAGCATTCACGAAGATTTCCCAATAAGGCCTTTATCATATTACGGCATTTCCAAATACACTCCTGAGTTATATATAAAGCAATTCTCAGACCATAATGACTTATCCTATACAATCTTACGATATGCAAATGTATATGGTCCTAGGCAAACTCCTAAGGGTGAAGGCGGAGTCATATCAATTTTTTACTCTAAGCTTTTTCAACATCAAAGACCTACAATTTATGGTGATGGAAATCAAACGAGAGACTTCATTTTTGTAAAAGATGTGGCAAAAGCAAATGTTATGGCACTCACACGTGGAAATAATGAAATAATTAACATCAGCTGTAATAGTAAAACAAGTATCAATACCCTATATAAATACATTACAGAAATCATACCCATGGATATCGAACCTATATACTCTCCTGTACGATCGGGAGATATTCTTTATAGCCAACTAGATAATCAAAAAGCCATATCATTATTATCCTGGTTTCCCCAGACTAATTTAAAAGATGGATTAGAAATAACTTCTAGTTACTATAATAACTTGTTTAAAGATTAAGGTGTCAGGCATAGCGCCTGACACCTAAAAGAAGGTGAAAGATTTGAGCAAAGTGACAGTAATAATTCCGTTTTTTAACCCCGGAAATTACTTAAAAGATGCAATAGAATCTATCTTTTCGCAAACTTTTGATAAATGGAACCTACTTTTAATCAATGATGCATCTACTGATAATAGTTTATCAATCATTCAATCCTATTTAGATAACGAAAAAATAAACCTTTTACATAATCAAAAAAATCTCGGACAATCCAAATCACTAAATATTGGACTAAGCTTCGTAAATACTCCTTTTATTATTACGTTAGATGCAGATGATTGGTTTCCCCAAAATACTCTTGAAGTTTTAGTTGGTAAGATGGAAAACATCTCGAGTAAAGTAGCTGTCATGGGAGGTAATATTAATATAGTGACACAAAGGAGAAACCGTGTTAAAACTAGAATTATTAAAGGCAGAGATTTTTCAGATCAATATGATTTTCTCATATCAAACCAATCTGTTTGGCCAAGATTTTATCGGACGACTGCACTAAAAGATGTTGGAGGATGGCCAGTAGATGATCCCTGGGACGGTCGTCATGCGGAAGATATCCGAATTCTCACTCGTCTGCTAGAAAATAATTACCAAATTGGCTGGGCTAATGACACTTTATTGAATCATAGAAGACATCAACACAACCAAACTAATAATCTATCTTTATACGGTGAGGTATATGAATGGATTGTTCGAGATAACTTAAATCGCTGGGGAAATAAATTTAAACCTGACTTTATTGAGTATGAAAACGGATGGAAGCATCTTAAACAATTAATTCCTATAAGATAAGGCCCCTTACTTTGAAAGGAGCCTTATTTTATAATTTGTTCAATTTTATCTGAAAACTTCTTAATATTTAAAAATATATTATCAAATCTAGGAGCCTCTAGTTTTTGTCTTTCCCCAACAATATGATAATAATCAGCTTTAACAAAATTACTTATGAGCCAATATAGTGGGTTTAGATATTCAGCTGGGAATATTTCAATTACCTTTGTTCCCTGTTCACAAAAAGCAAGGTTAGTTAGACCAGCACCGTGAGCTCCTATAATAATTTTCGCTGACGAAAACAAAGTTATTTGTTCTTGAACAGACAAATTCTCTAATAAAATTCTTTTGAAATTATACTTTTCTAAAACTTTCATTAAATCATTTTCATTTACAATGACTCTTCGTCCCATTCTACTTATATAGATTCTTTCATATTCCTCATTCTTTTTTTGATCTACACCGTTTAATAGTTTATCCCTTAAATAAGCACAAGACCAACTAATTGCGTAATCCGGTATCGAAGGTACAACTAATCTACTAGCTTGAATGTGAGTATCTTTCTTAACTTGGATAATTTTGTTCTTTGGTATATTTAATAGTTTCAGTGTTTCTATCTGAAATGGTAGAAGAGTCTAATTTAAAATATATTTATCTATACTTATCCCTGATCTTTGAATTAATTGAATTCTAGGTAATACCTCAAACATCCAATGAAAATAGTTAAAACTATCAAGATGTGTTAAAACAGCACAGGTTTCATCTACCTTGATCGGACTAGGTAATCCATCTTCAAAAAAAATTGAATGTTCACTAGGTTCTGTAAACCACTCAAATGAAACATCCCATAATAATTTATTGTCAGGTGTTATAACAATTCCATTTTCTCCATAAACACGACCATCTGGCAT
This sequence comes from Bacillus coreaensis, assembly GCF_050586445.1. NCBI lineage: Bacteria > Bacillati > Bacillota > Bacilli > Caryophanales > Bacillaceae > Bacillus > Bacillus coreaensis. The sequence continues at coordinate 120,495 of NZ_JBOCCY010000007.1, read as the reverse complement.
TAACGACACAGAAGCCCCACCTGACCAAACTGGTCTAATAGTTGGATTGGGCTGAAATACCAACTCATCAAATAGCTCTACTTCATATTCTAATTCTTTATAAAAGTGTTTACCCTTCCAAATATTTCTGTATAAGCCTGATACCATTCCTTAGTTGTCTTATAAAAACCGTTAGGTGCCGGAAATTTCCCGTTTAAATATACCATCTAACCCCTTTTGTTCCCTTTATTAATAAAATCTAAATATTACTACATTCTATGCATGTCCCCTCTATTTGTTTCATATTTGGTCATTAGATAGTGAATCACCCTGATGTGTTCCAGCTAATTGAAAATAGGAGCGAATTTCTTCCTTAGTTTTTAAAACAATTACTTTTTTCCCCATTGACTCGTACTGTTTCAGTCTCCCTTTCATCTTTTCCTTCCTAGCAAAATAGGTGGAAATAATAAATTTGATAAATTTCCAATCTAGTTTCTCTGTACAACCAATCGTCATATCAGGTCTCGTGTTACCGATGTTGGTAAGGAAGCGCTTTACCACACGGTAAAGACAAGTACGTAAGGGGAGTTCTAAATAAATTACTGTATCGAAGCTGGATTCTCTGATATGAATTGTTTTTGTGTAATTTCCTTCAATGATCCACTTTTCTTTCTCCACAAGCTTTCTTTGAGCTTCAGAAAATTCTTCATTTGATGCCTCGATCCAACCAGATTTCCAGAAGTAGGTATCTAGATGATACACGGGTATATGTAACATCTGCCCAAGCTTTCTAGCAAACGTCGATTTCCCAACACCAGCTGATACCCCAATCACCATAATTCGATTCATTCTTCTCCTCACCTTCTCATATGTCATATTTTTCAATAAACTGTTCTCCACTAATATAATCTTATTACAACATAAAAATGGAGAAAGAACACAAGAGTTCTTTCTCCACTTCAAAATTACACATCCTACTCAATCCACTGAACGATATCCTTCAAGTCTTTTCTAATTTTTGGTCGAGGTTCTTTCTCCCTGTATCCAAACGCTACCATAACAGAAACAGCCAAATGTCCATTCTCAAGTAAGTCTTCCTCTTCCAAAATCTTTTGTACCTGGTCAAAACTGAATCCTTCAATCGGACAAGAATCAATTCCAATTAAAGCTGCTGCTGTCATCATATTTGCTAATGCAATATACGTTTGCTTTCCGGCCCAGTCCAACATCGTTCGTTCATTATCCAATAAGTGAAGATCGTCTTCCTGAAAGGTCTTATACCTTTCTAATATTTTCCCAAAAAGCTCTTCAGGAAATTTTTTCACTTCTAACATTTGATGTCTAACATAGGCAGAATCATACTTCGTATCTTTTATGGTTCTTGCCAAAATTACAACAAAATGACTTGCTGTGGGGAGCTGTCCTTGTGCTCCCCATGACACTTCCTTTAATTTTTCTCTTAAGGCGGCATTCTGAACAACTACAAATTTCCATGGCTCATATCCTACAGAGCTTGGCGATAATCTCGCCGCTTCAAGAATGTACTGAAAGTCCTCATCGCAGATTTTTTTGGAAGCGTCGAAGGATTTTGTCGCATGTCTAAAACGAAAAGCCTTTAGAACTTCTTCTCTTTTGTTCGAATGATCTGTCATATGTATCGTCTCCTAAAAGTTTGTGATGTATTGATCATAGTATATCCCTAACGTGATGGGAAGTAAAATGCTCCTAATGGTTTATGTAGTTTGGCTGATTTTGATTATGTAGAGATATATGTAGTGCAAGATTCTCATTTATGGAAGCGAAGAATACGTCACTTAACTTTATTTGCATTTTCGAGAGTTCCTCTATTAGCCATATCTCATCTTTATTTAAGTGTTCAAGAGTCGTTGTATCAATTTTCCCTTCAATAATAACAGGCAGACTAATTTGATGGTCTACTTCAGTGAGTCCTAGATCTTTTTTGATAACCGGCGCCTCACCAGCATACTTAAATAATGAAAGACGTCCATTTGCTTCAATGATCCCTAGTTGTACAACGGACAAATCAAACACTTCCTTCTCTCTAAGCATCTGCAAAATATTATCGATGGAGTAATTGATTTTTTTTAAATTAATTACAATTAGCTCCCCGTTTTCTATTACTATGGTAGGTTCAAACGTCAGTGCCTTCCCTATTCTCCGATACTTAATCACTGTGGCTGTGACAATCTTTTGAAGTATCGCAAGTGCAATTACCGCTGCCGCAGTGGGGATTTGCTTTATAGTAGGGTCGGCAATATCCGCTCCGACAATAGCTCCAAGTGTGATGATGACTAAAAAATCAAACACAGGAAGTTCTCCGATTGATCGCTTCCCCATAAATAGTGTGGCCATTAATAAAAGGGGCATAATAATAAAGATTCTACCATAAACCAATAAAATGTCCTTTAGTACCTCCACATTCATCTACCTCTTTCTAGGATAAGTTCCCCTTTAGCGTAACCATTAAAGGCCATTGCTATTTTAAACAAAAGGAAAACCTGATTCCATTACTTTGGAAACAGGTTTTATGTAAGATTTATGTTAATTCAATTTGTTTTGTCTCTTTTCCTAAGAACGCTAATACTACTACACCCACTACAATACTAATACAGAATATCGTAAAAATAAAGCCGATAGAATAGCCTGCAGCAACAAGTGATCCAACTAATAATGGACCAAGGATTCCACCCACACGACCAATCGAAGCGGCCATCCCAGAGCCTGTCCCACGAATCACAGCTGGATACTGTTCTGGAGTGTAAGCATATAATGCTCCCCATGCACCAAGATTAAAGAACGATAATAAAATCCCTGCTGTCATTAAGACGGCAGTTGTTTCAGCATTTCCGAACACTAGCGCCGAAGCTGCTGTACCTAATAAATAAGTAACTAATACAAATTTACGACCTAGTTTTTCAATTAACCATGCAGCTGTATAGTAGCCTGGTAATTGGGCTAACGTCATGATTAGTACGTATTCAAAGCTTTTGATCATGCTGAAGCCCTTCATCACCATCACACTTGGTAACCATAAAAACATACCGTAATAAGAGAATACAACTGTAAACCACACAACCCATAATACCAAGGTCGAACGTTTATAATCTTTTGACCATACGTTTTGGATATTTTGAATCACGGTTCTTTTTTCTACCTTCTTTTTTGAGAATGCTGGTGAATCCGGTAATTTTAGTCGCAAATAAAGAGCATAAAGCGCTGGAATTGCGCTAATAATCAAGGCAATTTTCCAACCGTAGGAAGGTATAACAAAATAAGAAATAAGTGCAGATAAAAGCCATCCAAATGCCCAAAAACTTTCAAGCAGGACAACGACACGTCCACGATCTTTAGCAGGTACACTTTCAGATACAAGTGTTGAGGCTACAGGCAATTCTCCCCCCAGCCCCATTCCTACAAAGAATCGTAAAACGAGAAATGCTGCTAAAGTAGTAGTAAAGGCTGAAGCTCCGCTCGCTAATGAGAATAATAGAAGTGTAATGATAAAAATATTCTTTCTTCCAATTCGATCAGCCCAAATACCAAATACAAGTGCCCCAACAGCCATCCCTATCGAGTTCACGCTTCCAATCCAACCCATTTGTTCAGGCGTTAATCCCCAATCAGCATTTAGAGCTGCGATAATGAAAGAAAGCATCCCGACATCCATCGCATCAAACATCCAACCAAGACCTGCAATGCCGAGTAATTTCTTTTGTGAAATTGTTTTATTTTCCAACTATGTAACCCTCCTCTTGTCTTGACATCTGTCATTACTAGATAACTATAGTCCTGGTAATAAAAAAAAACAAGTACATTTAATTACATATTGGATCATACTTTTATTATTTTTAACGATACTTACTTTTTTATACGCTATTGATTGAAGGCTTAAGAATGCCCATTTTCTTGATTTTTTTTCATTTTCCTATATACATTAACGTTACGTAAAGGTTTATAGTGATTTTATCAGGAGGTGAAAAATATGGAGTACACGGTTCAAAAGCTCGGCCAATTGGCAGGAGTTAGTACGAGAACATTACGGTATTACGACCAAATTGGGCTTCTGCAGCCATGTAGAGTAAATTCGAATGGCTATCGAATTTATGGGCAATCAGAGGTGAATCGTCTTCAGCAAATTCTTTTTTATAAAGAGCTTGGAGTTAGCTTGGATACGATTAAAGAAATACTCTCCTCCTCTACGTTTGACGGAGAAGCGGCGCTAAGAGAACACCGTTTAAAGCTAATAGAAAAACGGCAACAAATAGAAACATTAATTTGTAATGTAGAAAAGACCATTGCAGCATCTGAAGGGAGAATAACCATGACAAATAAAGAGAAATTTGAAGGATTTAAACAAAACTTACTTGCTGAAAATGAAAAGAAATACGGAAAAGAAATTCGTGATAAATATGGAAAAGAAACCGTTGAACAATCCAATGCCAAGCTCATGAACCTATCTGAGGAGGACTATCAAAAGGTGACAGCTTTAGAGCAACACATAAGAGACGTTTTGTCCCAAGCATTGACAAGTGGTGATCCTTCAGGTCCGCTTGCGCAACAAGCAGCTGAGCTGCATAAGGAATGGCTTTGTTATTTTTGGCCCAAATACAGTAAAGAAGCACATGCTGGTCTTGCCCAAATGTACGTAGATGATGAAAGATTCACTGCCTACTACGATAAAGAACAACCTGGTACAGCTGAGTTTTTACGTGATGCGATTGCCATTTATACGAAATAAGAGGAGGAGTAAATTGCTCCTCCTTGTTTTTAAAAGCAGGGGCTTACCTCTCTATTATTAATTCAATCAACCAGCAATCACGATACTCTCCCTCATGAAATTCATGCTTCGGGAGTAATCTCACTTTTTCAAATCCACATTTCTCGTAACATCGTAATGCCCTTTCATTACTTGCCTGTGGATCCATTATGATTTTTGCAGTGCCCTTATGAGTAACTAAGTAATTAACCATAGTATGTATAAGAAGGGTTCCTATTCCTTTATTCCAGTAATCCGTCTCTCCAATAAATTGATCCATACCAAACGTCTTCTGTTTCTCGTCTTCCACTGTATAAGTTTGTATATATCCTATTGGCTTTTCTTCAAAACAAAAGAAAAAATATATCGGGATAATCCTTCCTCTTCTAGAAAAAAAGTCTCCATCACTTTCTCTACTGTAAAAGGTTGATCTCTACCTTCGTAGTATTCTAATACAGTTGGGTTTGAAAGCCATTTTGATAGATGACCCACATCTTCTTTCCCGAGGGGACGAATTGTTAGTTTCCCATTTTTAATTTCCATCTTTTCTCCTCCCTCAACAAACCATATATTACCACAAAATAAAAACCAAATCTGACATAAAAGATTTGGTTTTTGTTTTCTTAGCTATTCTTTTTTGATACTTGTGCCGGTTTCGGCATATCGCCTTCTGTCATTCCTGTTAATGTCGTTCGATTCATATTACTAGTGTCTTTTCCGGCACTAGGTAATGTATTTGCCGTTGGTAATTGCTCTAGTTCTTTTCCTCTTGGCAAGTTTACCACCTCCCTTATCATTTATTAACATGCACCCTTTCTCTTTGAATACACAGGAAAAAGACATAATTTTTCTTGTGACATATCCATAAAAAAACAACCTCCATCAGGCCGATTCTACAGGTCATATCCAAACTCAATAATGGTATAAAACATACGATATCCAAGGGATTGATATAATGAAATCGCATTTCGATTATCTCCAAATACTCCTAATGTTGCTTCTGTTTTCCCTTTTTCCTTTAAAAAAGTTAATGCTTCAGAAATTAATGCCTTCGCTATTCCCTTTCGTCTCCAATCAGGTAATACAAAGATATTTTCAGTGGCACTTCTCTCTTCTCCGAGTCCCCATGTCATAACACTGCCTACTACATTATTTCCGTCAAATGCGGTAAAAGTATCCCATTCTGCACCAGACATTGTCCACCTTAAATGATTCAAGCTCCAACAAATCCCGTTTGGATCTCCAGCAGCCTCTGCACGCAAATATATTTCCTGTTCTTCTTGAGTCCCCATTTTCCAATTCATTATCTTAATATTTGCTGGTGGAGGAAATGGAGGGATAGGTTCCGTTAGATCTCTTTTCATCACTAAATGATTTTGTTTCACTATAAATCCTTTTGATAAATAAAAATCCATCTCCTCTAAATCATCAGCAGCAATCGTATGTCGAAGAGTGATTTTTTTATTGGGGTATTGGTTTCGAATCGTTTTAGCCCTAATCATTACAGCATCTGTTAAATCATCCACTGCTTCTTGTGGAACCTTAGTGTTCTCATTTATCGCTAAATCCATCTGTAGCTTAAATTCAAAGTCCGAAGGTTTGTTCGGATCTTCGATTAGACCCCAAGATTGGTCAGGAGCAATATGTGCAGAAGCGAGAACTTCTCCCGTTTCACTAACGGCACAGAATATATTATCTGAAGTATAATCCCCATTGTATCGATACGCTAACATGGAAATAAAATCAAACTTGGCAATTTGATTGGCATCCTGTTCCTCATAATTTCTAATTAAATATGGTTTCTTCACTCTCTCCATACGTACATCCTTTCATACCAATCTTTATCAAAGAATTATTCGCCATATTTAGAATAAATTCCTCTATTTGACAATCTGTCGCCAAGTGTCCACTCCACACGGACAGAAACCCCCATTCTGTCCACGAAGGGTGTCTGTCACCGCATTAGTCACCGCATTAGGTGAAAGATTTTATTGACAAGGGGATGAATGCGTTTTATATTTAATATATCCGATACTGATAATCATTATCAATTAACAAATTATTTACATAAGGAGGTTTCCAATGGTTCGCTTATATACTGACCAACTATCCGTTGCTTATGGAGATCGAACGATAGTGAAAAACCTCAGCATCCATATACCAGATAATAAAATCACGACCATTATTGGTTCAAATGGCTGTGGAAAATCAACGTTGCTTAAAGCCATTACACGAATAATTGCTCAACAAGCTGGGACAGTCCTATTAGATGGAGAGGATATTGCTAAGCAACATACAAAGGAACTAGCTAGAAAAATGGCCATACTCCCTCAGTCACCCGAAAGTGTTGGTGGACTTACAGTAGGAGAGCTTGTCAGCTATGGACGTTTTCCTTACCAAAAAGGGTTTGGACGCTTAACAAAACGAGATTTTGAAGTCATTGACTGGGCTCTTGAAGCAACAGGAACAATGGATTTTAAATTCCGACCGGTTGATGCCCTTTCTGGTGGACAAAGACAAAGGGTATGGATCGCCATGGCACTTGCTCAGGAAACCGATATTATTTTCCTGGATGAACCTACCACGTATTTGGATATGGCTCATCAGCTTGAGGTTCTAGAGCTGTTGCAAGATTTAAATCAAAATGAGGGAAGAACGATTGTCATGGTTCTACATGACTTAAATCAAGCCGCTCGATTTGCCGATCATTTGATCGCCTTAAAAGCAGGGGAAATTGTAAAAGCTGGAACTTGCGAAGAAGTGATTCAACGTGAGGTGTTACAAGAAGTGTTTCAAATCGATGCAGAAATTGGCAGAGATCCGCGGACGAATAAGCCAATGTGTATTACCTATAACCTTCTTAAAGGGAATTCCCTACAAGGAAAACATATGGTTTCCACTCTTACTCCTGTCAGTGTAAATTACTAACGCTACGCCTATTAAATAGAGTTCTTTACTAAGAGTTTTCTTGAAAAATAGTTTACTTACGTAGAGGAATTCATCAACGAATTCCTCTCTTTCTTTTGAAAATGTATTAAGTGAGGTGACTAGATTGCTACATAATAACAAACCTATACCGTTTTTTTTCAAATGCATCATTGCACTTTTTTTATTTATACTAACGTTTAGCATGGCAATGGTTTTCGGGGCTGCCGATACCACTTTCAAGGATGTTTGGCTGGCCTTATTATCCAATCAGACAAGTGAAAAAATATTAATCTTACAAGAAATTCGATTGCCACGGGAAGTTGCTGCGATAGTAGTTGGTGCAGCCCTGGCCGTATCTGGGGCAATCATGCAAGGAATGACACGAAATCCGCTTGCTGACCCAGGTTTATTAGGTCTTACTGCTGGTGCGAATGCAGGACTAGCAATTACCATTGCCCTGCTTCCATCAGCAAATTACTACGGAATCATGCTTGCTTGTTTTATTGGTGCGGCTATTGGAGCTCTGCTTGTCTTCGGCATAAGTGCAGTAAAAAAAGGGGGATTCTCTCCTTTCCGTATCGTGCTAGCAGGATCAGCAATATCTGCCTTTCTTTTTGCCATTTCAGAAGGTATTGCAATCTTCTTTAAAATCTCAAAGGATGTATCGATGTGGACAGCTGGAGGTGTGATTGGAACCACCTGGGGCCAACTTCAAATTGTAGTCCCATTCATTAGTATCGGAATCATTCTTTCCATTTTTCTATCAAGGCAACTAACCATTCTAAGTTTAAATGAAGAAGTGGCGGTAGGCTTGGGACAGAATACGACTCGTGTAAAAGGCTTTTTATTTGTGATTGTCATTGTTCTTGCAGGGTCGGCTGTATCTTTAGCTGGGAATCTAGCTTTTGTTGGTTTACTGGTGCCCCATATCGTGCGGGCAATTGTCGGAACGGACTACCGCTTTATTCTTCCGATGTCGACCATTTTTGGTGGAACCTTTATGCTCCTCGCTGATACGATTGGGCGTACATTAAATTCACCTTACGAAACACCAGTTGCAGCCATTGTCGCCATGATAGGGCTCCCCTTCTTTTTATTTATCATTCGTAAAGGAGGGAAAGAATTCTCATGATTCGTCAAAGCCTTATAAAAAAACAAAGAGCCATAGTGGTTGCTCTGCTCGTACTTATCCTTGGAACTATGATCGTGAGTTTAAGTCTTGGTTATTCTTCTGTTAGCTATGACCGAATAATACCAACCTTATTAGGGAATGGATCCTTTAAAGAAGAATTTATTCTTTTTGACATCCGTCTGCCCCGCATTGTCATTACCTTGTTAGCAGGAATGGCTCTCGCATTATCCGGTGCCATTCTTCAAGGAATTACACGGAATGATTTAGCTGACCCAGGCATTATCGGAATTAATTCTGGGGCTGGTGTGGCAATAACAGTCTTTTTTCTATTTGCACCAATCGACGCAGCAACATTTGCTTACGCCATTCCGATCCTTGCATTTTTCGGAGCTATCCTTACATCAGCACTTATTTATATCTTTTCTTATAAAAAAAGTGTTGGCCTTCAGCCTGTACGATTGGTATTAGTTGGGGTCGGTTTCTCGATGGCACTTTCCGGTGCAATGATCGTTCTTATTTCATCTGCAGAACGAGCCAAGGTAGACTTTATTGCAAAGTGGTTGGCAGGAAATATATGGGGAACTGATTGGCCATTTGTATGGGCCATTCTTCCCTGGCTACTTGTGTTGATTCCCTTTACTTTATACAAGGCGAATCGATTAAATATTTTAGCCTTAGGTGAGTCCATTTCTATCGGAGTTGGGATTTCGATTGAGAAGGAAAGAATCACTTTATTAATTACAGCTGTTGCATTGGCAGCGTCTGCCGTTTCCGTAACAGGCGGAATAAGCTTCATTGGTTTAATGGCGCCTCATATGGCGAAAGCGATGGTTGGACCGAGAAATCAATTGTTTATTCCCGTTGCACTTCTTGTAGGAGGATGGCTTTTATTATTTGCTGATACCATTGGGCGTAATATTATTGAACCTGAAGGGATTGCTGCTGGTATCATGGTGGCCCTTATTGGAGCACCTTATTTCTTATATCTTCTATTAAAAAAATAAAACAGTGACCCTCTTTTTTATGAAAGAGGGTCTTGTGCTTACTCTAAAATAATTTCACCTGAATAAAACATACATCATCTTGAAGTTTTTTTGTTTTCAATTCCTTGGACAAATGGAGAAAGAGATTTTTATCCTTTTCTATTTTCTTCGTTAATTCCGCCAATGAGGTATTCAAATACTCTAAGAGGCCGTCAGTGTAAAGAAACAACTCTGTCATATCTTTATAATAGAGAGTTTCCGCTTGAAATTGATGATTTGGAAGAAAACCTACAGGTATTTCATTGGATGAGATTTCTCTTAGCCTCTCCCCTTCCTCAAGGATAAAAGATGGATGTCCCGAATTAATGTAATCTATGCTTTTGTTTTTCATATCAATCAAGAGCACAATACAAGTAAAATACATTCTTGTCATTCTCTCATCTTCGGCTTCCGAGAATAACTCAAGCATATGTTGATTAAGTCTATTTAAAATAAAAGAAGGATGGCATGTGTCATATTTTAAAATCGATGTAAGCTCTGCATTAATCGACATCGTTAGTAAAGAAGAAGCAATTCCGTGCCCCATCACATCCATAATCATAACAAAATACAGATCATCATCTATTTTCTGCCATTTATAAAAATCCCCACCCAGTTCATGCGACGGAAAATAAGAACCACAGATCGAAATTGATTGATCATTAATATCCTTGCTTAAGATTAATTGTTGAATGGCACGAGATAAAGAAAAATCTCTCATTAAATCAAGTTCTAAAAGCTTCTTCTTCGTTACATCCATTTGAATTCCAATAAAATGACTTACCTCTCCTTGTTCAGTAAGAACGGGATTTATACAGACCTCATTCCAGAAAGTAGATTCATCTTTCCGATAATTTAATATCTCTACCTTAACTTCTTCCTGATTCGCCACTTTTTCTCTAATGACCGTTTTTGTATCCTTACTTGTTAATGGGCCTTGTAGAAACCTACAATTTTTCCCCGAAATCTCATCTGAACTATATCCAGTTAGACTTTCGAATCCTTTATTGTGGTAAATAATAGGGTTATCCTCTTGATGTGGATCAGTGATAGTAATTCCTATTCCGGTATGGTCAAGAACGTCTGCCAATAGCTTATTCATTTCTGTTAATTCACTTTTTTGTTTCTTTAATTTTTGTTCCTCTGTAATATCGCGTAAAACAATTTGTAGAAATCCTTCTTCTTTTAAAAGGGTGTACTTTACATTGAATGTTAATGGGTACCCTGCTTTATGATATATTTTCACTTGAAATTCATCTGTTTTTTCTCCAGAAAATACGGCAGTGAAAATTGATAGCGTATATTCTAACGAGTTCGGGTCAAGTGAAATCACCTTTGAAAAGTGCTTACCTAATATTTCTTCCCGCTTGTACCCAAGCACCTTCTCATAAGATGTATTCACATAGACACAAATACCTTCTGTATCTAATACTGAAATTAGATCTGGGGAACCTTCAATTAATGACTGATAAAAGTTCATATTCATTTTTCCAACTCGAATAGTAATGTTAGTTTTCTTCCACCTTCAGAGTAAGAGATATGCTTTGCACACTTTTTCATAATGGCAATACCTCTTCCCCTCGTGCTTAATAATGATTCTATAAAATATTGATCTGGATCTTTAACCGACATGATCTTTTCTTCGTGATTGAATCCATCTCCGTTATGTTCAACTTCTATAATAACTTCACTTTCTCTTATTTGTGTTGTAACCGTAATAACCAATGAAGAATTGCTTTTTATGCCGTGTTCAAACGCATTATTTACCGCTTCTCGAATAGAGTACATTACCAAATGTAATTTCTCCGCTGTGTAGTTTCCTATATAATCTTCCAATTCCTGTTCAAGTGCCTCGTATTCTTCATAAGTTGATATCTGTATTGATTTTTGCATGTTCTTCTCTTTCACTTCCCTTATTACATACAATATAATACCTTCCCCTATTATGAACCAACAATAACCTTTGTTAGTCAATCATTTTGCAAATATAAAAAAAGAGAACTTCTATAAAAAGTTCTCCCTATCCCACTTAACTATTCTGATGTAAAATAACTCAACATAAGAAGCCTAACAGCTTGGTCTATTTATAACAACTTTGCATATATTTTAATAGATATTGTGTGAAGGAGTTATTCATTTATGAAAAAATATATGTATTTACTAAGCGTAATTGCTCTCATAGCGCTTGTAGCTTATTTGGAATCACCAAACTCTACATTCACTCATCCAAATGAAGGAACAAATAGGTATTCTTCGATTCCTTCTATTGAGGAAGCCGACATTTCTGAAACAACAGAAGTAAATTCTGATGTAGAGAACGAAGAGGAAGAGGCTGTTATTGCATCATTAGAGCTAAAACTAGAAAAAACTGAACTCGTGGATGGCTATATCATCGAAACTTATAGGGAATACGAGATCTATAATAATGAAGCTGGTGAAGTAATTAAATCTGTACCAACAGATCATTACGAGTACTTAAAGTACTTAGATGAATAACTTCAAAAGTCATGTATCTAAACATACCTAATCACCCACCCTACTAATGGGAGGTGAAGATGATGGCAGATGAAAGACCAATAGAATATAGTGGAAAAGTTCTTGATGAAAGAAACACATTAACAGGACCTGATAAGGGGAAAAACGGCTTTCCAAAAACACCAAAAAATGTCCGCATTCGCACTAAACAAAAACAAAGCTAATAATCAACAAAACGGAGAAGACTGTTAAATGCAGTCTTTTTCTCTCACCTTCTCTAAATCCCTAATTTCACAAACGCCTGCTTCACTCCCCACACTTGATGCTCATGAAACAATAAGTTTTCAACTTCTGATATATGCACCCAAATAGGTTCTTCATCAATTTCAACAGGTTCTTGCATCTTTTCACCAAGTGTAGCCATGTAAAAATGTGCATGATTCAAGGTTGGATTTTTCCCCATAGCCAGGTGGTATTTTTTCGCCTTACCAAGATACTCACCCATAAACACCTGAAACCCCGTTTCTTCGAGCATTTCCCTTTTTAAGCATTCCTCGTGATTTTCTTTTTCCTCCAAACCTCCACCAGGTAAAAAGTACCCTCCTCGAGTCGTCCGAATCACCAATATTTGATCTCTTTTTTTATTGAAGATGATGCTATACACACCAATTCTCGTCGTATACTGAAGATTTTCATCCTTGTTCCCAAAAGACCAAAATTCCCTTCATAATCCTTCTCTACTCCTCGTTATTAGGGTATGTAGCTTGTAAAAAGTAAATCGACTGCACAATTAATTGTTTTAATACCTCAACATTCACGTCATCAAGTTTATTGATATAGACACAACCCTTTCCTTGCGTATGTTTTCCAAAGCTTTCAAGAAGCTGTTGTCGATTGGAATCACCAGGTGCAAAATACAAGCTTATTTTTGCTTTTCTAGGAGAATAACCGACAAGTGGTGCTTCTCCCTCATGACCTGACTCATATTTGTAATGGTATTTCCCAAAACCAATAATACTTGGTCCCCACATCTTTGCTTCGTACCCGCTCGTAGTCGTAAAAATGTCTAACAATTTATAGGCATCCTCCTTTTTTCTTGGTTGTTCCACTTGTTCAATAAACTCAAGCACACTGCGGTCTGTTTCCTTTGTCTTTTGTTCGTACATCTTAAAAACCCCTTTCTTTAAAGCGAATTCTCCAAAAATTTGGAATCTTATGGTATTATATAAGAATTATATATTATAATGTTGTTATGTTTGAGAGGATGTGCTCATATGAGAGAAATTACATTAGGAATTTTAGCTTCTTTGTTTTTTGCTGTTACCTTTATTTTGAATCGTTCAATGGAGCTATCAGGAGGCAGTTGGCTTTGGAGTTCCTCGTTACGTTACATTTTTATGGTACCCTTTTTATTTATGATCGTCATGTATAGAAAGAATCTAAAACATATGTGGATAGAAATGCGTTCCAATCCACTTCCTTGGCTTTTATGGAGCTTTGTAGGATTTGTTTTGTTTTATGCACCAATAACCTTTGCCGCTGCATTCGGACCAGGTTGGCTCGTCGCTGGTACTTGGCCACTTACCATTGTGGCAGGTGTACTTCTGGGGCCGCTTTTTTATAAAACGGTGGAATCAAAAAATGGGCCGATCAAGGTTCGGCAGCAAATCCCGTTCCAAGCCTTATTCATTTCGTTTTTCATTCTAATAGGTGTTGTACTGATTCAATGGCAGCACGCTCAAAGTTTAACCTTCGAAATCGTGATAGCAAGCACTTTTCCTGTCCTTGTGGCGGCATTTTGCTACCCGCTTGGAAATAGAAAGATGATGGAGATTTGCGGGGGAAAATTGGATACTTTTCAGCGGGTATTTGGTATGACCCTTGCTAGCCTCCCTTTTTGGCTACTACTCGCTGGAATTGGATTTGTTCAGGTAGGTCCACCCTCGGCTGAGCAAATAACCCAATCATTTATCGTCGCTATTTCCTCTGGGGTGATTGCCACAACATTATTCTTCATCGCTACAGATCGTGTTAGAGATAACCACGATAAACTAGCAGCCGTTGAAGCAACACAGTCGACTCAAGTCATTTTTGTCATTGTGGGAGAAGTCCTCCTTTTATCCACCCCATTACCGAGTACACTCGCTACAATAGGACTATTTATCGTTATGTTCGGCATGCTATTGCATAGTTTTTCATCGAAAAAGGGGCAAAAACCAAGCATCAGTGTTAAAAAAGAGACATTTTCTTAAAGAAACACAATTTAACTTTTACTAACTTAAACAACTCTGCCAGGTAGAAACTGCTACCTGGCAATCTTTTTTTCAAAACAAGTAAGTGACAATTGCTCATTCACTTGTACCAGCTTCTCAATAGTAAATCCCCTATTTAAATAAAAATCGACAGCTGGTTTATTTTCAGATCCAGTAGATACTATGAGTTTCTCAATGCCCTCCACTTGCTCTTCTATAAAGCGTAAAAGTTGATTGGCAATTCCTTTCCGAAAATGATTGGGATTTACTGTCAGTCGGTGTATATCCAAAGTCTTTCATTCCACTATAGTTTCTCCTCTACACCTATTTCGACAATGCCACCATACTTTTCCTCATCTTCCTTCTGTCTTAAATATGTATCTAGCTCATTGTTGTCACGGATGATAATGACTTTATCATCGAATTCTTTTAACAGCTGGATAATCTCTCGTTTACTTACTTTTTCAAAATATGTATTCCAACGAAACATTCGCAAAAACATAGAAAAAGTAGACTTGCAATTTTTTTCTAAACCTAGTTGCTGGAGAAAATATCTCTTAATAATTCTGTACGTTCGCTTAGAAAAGCGTGTATCTAAAAATATAATTAGTTCAGCATTGACAAAGCTCTCTGTCACCCACTGATAATGAACACCTTCGTTGATCCAAGCATCACTATTTAAAATATTTCTCAAAAATGCATCTCTTTCCTTTTCTGACCTTCTAATATCGCCTTTTTGAAACCTTTTCCATACAACATTATCTAATTCATAATGCGGAATGTTAAGATCTTTTGAAAGTTTTTTAGCAAGAGTTGTTTTGCCACTCCCGACAGAACCGATTATATGTATTTTCTTAACCTGCATGTTAATCACTCCGCTATCCCTATGTCAAAAACTATGAATCTTAGTCTCATTATACGATGAAATGTCTTGATCCATTACACATAAACGCATTCTTACTTGAAGTAGAGAGCCATCATATCTTCTCCGATATAAGTATTGTCTATTTTCATGGAGCGAGGATCACTTCCGATCAGTTCAAAACCAATAGATTCGTACAATTTTTTTGCAGCTGTATTATTCGATGAGACCGTTAAATATAGCTGCTCCACTCCACCGATTTCTTTTGCCTTCTTAATCGCTGCATTCATTAATCGTTTCCCTATCCCATGCCTTCTAACTTGAGGTGAGACATACATTGCAAAAATATCAGAGCGATGTTTGAGCTTCCTTTTGATTTCAGTAACAAGGGTAACTACACCAACAAGTTTGTCTTCTTCAAAAGCACCAAATGTATATGCGTTGACTGCACGAAGTCTAGAAGCATGAACTTCTATTGAATACTCCAATTCTTCTTCCACACTCGAACTAAACGCCTCTGGGTGATTTTGTAGTGCTTCTATTCTTTTTTCTTTGTATTCTACTGCATCATTTTCATTAAGTAAGCGAATCTTAATCATTTTTAATCTCCCTCACCTTTTTCTTATCACTCATATTATACATGGAAATAAATGTTTGCGATATGAGATATAAAGTTTCTACCATTACTGGCTATAGAGAAGAAAAAAGGGCAAAAATAATGGTATGGTGGAGGAACGAAAAAAGGTTCATCTACCATGCTTTTACTTGTAAGTCAAGATGAAAACTTCGCTTACATCTATTTTTTTTCATTGAAGTGTCTCATTAATTTTTGTATCTTATGTAAGTATGTTTGTAAATTAGGAGGAACATTTCAACATGAATCAAAATCAAACACAAAAAATCCAAGTTGTTACGGCTGATCCCTCGGCCCTAGGTTTATTTGGACTTGCTATGGTAACCTTGGTTGCATCATCACAAAAACTTGGCTGGACAGACGGAGTTTCCTTTGTTCTCCCTTGGGCCATTTTCCTTGGTGGTTTTGCACAACTATTCGCTGCGATCAATGATGCGAAACATAATAATACATTCGGCACAACCGCATTTGGTGCATTTGCCCTTTTCTGGTTCGGTGTAGGTGCTTCATGGTTAATCAACCTTGGTGTGTTTGGAGAAAATGCGGCACTTGCTGTTGATCCAAAGCAGTTAGGGATTGCGTTTATTGGCTATTTATTGTTTAGCTTATACATGACGATTGGTGCGATGGAAACACATAAAGTATTATTTATTATTTTTGTTCTTATTGATTTCTTATTTATCGGTCTTTCTTTATCCACTCTAGGTGTAGCACCTGAATTTTTCCATGAGGTAGCAGCGATCTCCGAATTGTTTATTGCCATTATGTCTTTTTACGGATCAGCCGCTGCTGTACTAAACAATCATTTTGGAAAAGTGTTCATTCCGGTCGGAAAACCATTTGGGATTTTCAAATAAATCGTGCGAAAGGGAAGCAGCAAAAACACTGCTTCCCTTTTATTTTCTTTTAAATAGATAATGGTATAACCAGATTTGTGATGCTTGAACAAATAAGTAGATAGGATAGTTCTTATATATTCTTTTCTAGTCTGCTGTTGGGATTGGTGTGGAATACATAGGAATTCTTACAGGTATTTTCATACATCGTATAGGAAAAGAGATCAAATAACTGGTATTTGGATTGATCTCCCACATCTTAAAAGTCAATCGGTTCAATTGCTATTGTATGATCAAATATAAGTCCAATGACTACCCCATATAACAGGTTCACAACTGTAACAGAAGATGAAAATTTTTTAGGAAGAATAAAGAAAAGGGTAAATCCTAAGCTGATAATGATTAACACAGTCCACTCATTCCAATTAATTGCGTCATCATATATAATATTAGTCATGTTGTTTTTCCACCATCAAGTCTTGCCGTTATACGAGCAGTTAAAAGGGTTATTCCTATTAATGATCCAATACAAAGTATTTCATAGTAAATGGTCCAACCTGTGTATTGAATAATATTTAATGCTCGTAACACCTGCGAACCAGCCAATAGTAGGAAAAATGTAAGAATGGTTATTCCCCATTTCCCCCTCTTTTCCTTTGTTGTGTAATAGACATTAACAAAAATTAATAAAATTACACTCATCGTTATATCTCGATACACGACCAACGCTAACCAATTGCTATAAGAAATAATTGGCTTAATTAGACTAAACGTTGACATGTTTAACGTCAGCTTATGTAAGAGACACTCACTCGCGAACTTCTCTTTGAATGATAATAATAACCCACCTATATATGGGAACACTATTCCTAAACTATATTGGTAAAAGGAGGTTTTCATATGAATCAAAATAAACTATCCATTTTTGCTCTTGGTGGAGTAAATGAAATTGGTAAGAATATGTATGTAGTTCAATATGGAGATGACATGATCGTCATTGATTGTGGAGGGAAATTCCCTGATGAAAGTTTATTAGGAATTGACTTAATCATCCCTGATACATCTTATTTAGAGGAAAACAAAGAAAAAATCCGCGCCCTAATTGTTACACACGGGCATGAAGATCATATTGGTGGAATTCCTTATTTTCTCAAAAAACTTAATGTTCCTATTTACGCAACACGTTTTACGTTAGGGTTAATTGAATTGAAGTTAGACGAACACCGTTTAACTGGTGATACCAAACTTGTCGAGGTCCACGCGGAATCAGAGCTTACTTTTGGAGAAGTCGGAGTTTCCTTTTTTAAAGTTAGTCATAGTATTCCCGATTGTCTTGGAATTGTTCTCCATACTCCTGAGGGAAATGTGGTACATACTGGTGACTTCAAATTCGATTTAACTCCTGCCAACCACCAGCATTCTGACATACACAAAATGGCCGAGATCGGTAAAAAAGGTGTACTCGTATTAATTTCCGAAAGTACAAATGCTGAGCGAAAAGGATTAACTCCTTCTGAAGAAATGGTAGGAAATCATATGGACGAGGCTTTTCTGCGTGCAGATGGAAAAATCTTCGTCTCTACCTTCGCCTCCAATGTAAATCGTGTTCAACAAGTGGTGGATGCAGCTATTAAAACGAATCGAAAACTCGCCTTAGTTGGACGCAGTATGATAAATGTCGTACAAGTAGCAATGGAACGGGGCTATGTTAATATTCCTGAAGGTATGATTATTGACGCAAGATCGGCAAACGAATTGGCTCCGGAAAAAGTAGCTGTTCTTTGTACCGGTAGCCAAGGTGAACCAATGGCTGCCCTCTCCCGATTATCTACTGGAAATTACAGAGATATGGTGATCTATCCTGGGGATACTGTTATATTAGCTGCTTCTCCCATTCCAGGTAACGAAAAGGATGTCTCGCGTATTATTGATAATCTGTTCCAACTCGGTGCTAAGGTGATTTATGGGTCTGGAAGCACAACCGGTATGCACGTTTCAGGACATGGTTATCAAGAGGACCTTAAACTCATGCTTACATTAATGAAGCCTACTTATTTTGTCCCTATTCATGGGGAATACCGAATGCTCCACCATCATCGATTATTAGCAGAGTCTGTTGGTGTAGAAAAAGGAAACACCTTTATTATTAAAAATGGTGATGTTGTTGATGTTGAAAATGGAATGGCTGTTCAAACTCGTAGCATCCCTAACGGGGACACATATGTCGATGGAGTCAGTGTGGGAGATGTAGGAGAAATTGTCCTAAGAGATCGAAGACAACTGTCTGAGGACGGAATGGTCGTTATTGTCATTACCCTAAGTAAAGCGGATCGAAAAATTATCCAAGGTCCGGATACGATCACAAGAGGTTTTGTATATGTGAAGGATTCCGAAGATTTAATTAGAGAAATTAATCGGTTGACAAAAAAGACGGTTAATGATTTACAAGCAGAAAACGTTCGACAGTGGAATGTTATGAAACAAAATATCAAAAAATCAGTTGGTCATTACTTGTTTACTCAAACAAAGAGAAAACCGATGATTTTGCCGGTTATTATAGAAATTTAAGTACATTAGAAAATAAAAACTAACCACCTATTTAATATAGGTGGTTACACTTGTTAGTAGCCCTTTGGATTGGGTCCATATTTATTTTCACCTGGTTGGCTGTCAAATACTGCAAATACTAGAATCACAATTAATCCGATTAGAGGGATAAAGGAGAGCAACATCCACCACCCTGTCCTTCCTATATCATGCAGGCGGCGTACACTAACCGCTAGTGAAGGTAGCAAAACAGCTAATCCGTATAACCCGGAAAGTATTCCTCCCATACCGAGCATCATTTCAATCATTGAGAACAACATGGTAAAGAGAAAATTAAACAGGAAAAACATCCAGTACTCTTTTCTCCTAGCTCTTCCTTGAAACCCAACGTAATTTTTTAAAACTTTCATATACGATTGCATTTTTTTGACCCTCCAAGAATGAAGTGTGCTGAACAAGTATAGATTATATTGCACAATCTTTATTAGAGTTATTCACCCTTGCATTTACAGGAATGTTAGACTATTCAAAAACCTTCTTCCATAAATCTGAATATATATATCCTAAGGGGAAATTCAGGGAGGGAAAAAGGTGGATGTTCGGTATTTAAGCGCTTTAGGCTTTGGAATTGGCGGGTTAATTGTAGGACTGTCAGGTGACTATTTCATCTTTGCGATCTTTTTTATGGGGTTAATCGGTAGTGCTATGCTAAGTATTCCCACACAGAGTTTCAAATTTACGATTCTTACTTCCTTATTAGGAGCCTTTGGTTTTGTTATAGGATTTACCAATATTTCGAGACCCATTTTCGAGAATATCCCAACTGCACTTATTACTCTTATCGCTGCTGCTGTCGCTGGAATTCTGTTAGGTCACGCAGCCTTGTTATCAAGAAGAATCAGAAAGTAAATTTCTATTTTAACTAAAAACTGACCTTGGTCTTATACCAAAGTCAGTTTTCTCATTTATTATGGCTGTTTTCGTAAAGTTTGTTGTTTTGTAAAAAGCCCTAATGCCGGCTTTTTACCCGTATATTCAATCTTACTCTTTAAATATAGAGCCCCTGTTTTCTAAAACGTTCAATGAACTTATGACTTTTTAGAAAATAAGTGTTTTATTTCAATAAAGTAGTGCTAAAAGCAACAATGTTTTAGAAAACAGCCTTTATTATAGCTCTTTACCGTTCGTTGCAATGACATTTTTATACCAGTCAAAAGATTTCTTCTTGGATCTTTCTAGAGTTCCGTTCCCTTCGTTGTCTTTGTCAACATAGATAAATCCGTAGCGCTTTTTCATTTCACCTGTTGTAAAAGATACACAATCAATACAACCCCATGGAGTGTAACCCATTAACTCAACTCCATCTAATTCGATGGCTTTCTCCATTTCTTTTATATGTGATCGTAGGTAGTCAATACGATAGTCATCATTTACACTTCCATCTTCTTCCTTCACATCAATAGCACCGAAGCCATTTTCAACGATAAATAATGGAAGTTCGTATCTTTCCCATAATTGATTTAGAGAATATCTTAAACCAACTGGGTCAATTTGCCAACCCCAATCAGATGCTTTAACAAATGGATTCTTCACACTTGAGCTAGAGCCGACTACATTAATTTCATCCACTTGATTGACTCCGCTTTTTACTGCGTCAGACATGTAGTAGCTAAATCCAATATAATCAACAGTACCTTCTGCTAGGATTTGGGCATCTTCAGGTTCCATCTTAATGCTGTACCCTTTTCTTTGCCACTCTTTTAATGCGTACGTACCGTAATGGCCTCTTGCATGAACATCGGCAAAGAACCAGCGATCATGCATGGATTCTACTTGAAGCATCATATCATCTGGGTGGCAAGAATATGGATAAATCGGTACCATAGCAATCATGCAACCAATTTGAAAGTCTGGATTAATTTTGCGACCTTCTTTTACAACTAATGCACTAGCCACGAGCTCATGATGTACCGCTTGGTACATGACTTCTTCTCTACTCTCGCCTTCCTTAAATTGAAGACCGGAACATGTCCAAGCGAACAATGGATTTGCTGTATTTTTTTGGTTATTGATTTCGTTAAAGGTCATCCAGTACTTCACTTTGTTTTTGTAACGTTCCATCACTGTTTTCGAATAGTGTACAAAGAATTCAATCACTTTACGGTTACGCCAACCACCATATTCCTTCACTAGATGATAAGGCATTTCAAAGTGACTTAACGTAATGACAGGTTCAATGCCATGTTTTAATAACTCATCAAACATATCATCATAAAATTGTAAGCCTTCTTCGTTTGGCTCTACTTCGTCACCTTTAGGAAATATACGTGTCCAAGCAATACTTGTTCGGAAGCATTTGAAACCCATTTCTGCAAATAGTGCAATATCTTCTTTATAATTGCCGTGGAAATCAATGGCTTCATGGTTAGGATAAAACTTTCCTTCTAAAACTCCATCCGTAATTTGTCTAGGGACACCGTGTGCACCTGCAGTCATTACGTCAGCCACACTCGGACCTTTTCCACCTTTATTCCAGCCACCTTCTACTTGATGTGCAGCAACTGCCCCGCCCCATAAAAAGTTCTCTTGAAATGCCATGATCTGTTCCTCCGTTTACTATTAAAATCACTCCGCTTATCATGCCCGAAACTAAACAGCCTATAAGCTTTATGTTTATTTCATTCACTAACTTATAGTGATATAGTATAGGAAGAATATTGATAGTGAAAGACTTTCCATGCAGATTAGAATGGCATTCTATTTTTATCTACCTTTTTTAATCAAATAATGAAATACCTTTTTAAAAAGGAGTAAAGTAATTACATTATGATCATCTCAAATAAGCTTGAATCAATGGACTCTTTATCAAAGTCCGAAGAAGTACTGGCGACATATATATTAAAAGAAAAGGAAAATATCCAGCATTTATCAACAAAGGATTTAGCTCAAGCTACCTTTACTTCCCCTTCCACTGTCGTTCGTTTGTCACAAAAATTAGGATTTAGCGGCTGGAATGAGTTAAAAGAGAAATATCTTGAGGAAATCCACTATTTAAACCAGCATTTTTCAAATATTGATCCAAATTTCCCTTTTGAACCAGAAGATAGCTTTATGAGCATCGCTTCAAAAATTGGTCATTTAGCAACCGAAACGATTGACGATACTTTGGCACTTTTAAAAAATGAGGAATTACGGAAAGCGACGGAGCTTCTAGCTAAAGCTGACATCATTAATATATATGGAATAAGCAATTCCCTGTTAGTGGCATATGACTTCAAGCACAAAATGCTTCGTATTAATCGTCATGTGGAATTAATGAATGTTCCTGAAGAGCAAATATTTGTAGCAAACAATTCTACCCCTAGAAACACAGCGATTTTAATCTCGTATTCTGGTGAATCGGACGAGGTTATTAAAATTGCAAAGGTATTGAAGGACAGAAAAACACCTATTATTTCATTAACGAGTCTTAGCGAAAACAGTCTAAAAAACTATTCAGATTGTACGTTATACATTTCTACCCGTGAAAAACTATATTCAAAAATTGGCTACTATTCAACCAATAACTCCATTCACTTGATTTTGGATATCCTTTATTCTTGTATTTTCAAAATGAACTATCACGAAAATCTAGAATACAAAACGAAAATTGCCAAGAATACAGAAGAAAGAGTGGTTAGCAGTATCGTTTTAGAAGAAAACTAAAAAGCCTGCTTTAGTGAACATCCGTTAAAGCAGGCTCCTATATTTACAAAGTAACTCCACTTTTAAAAATGGAAATCTCCCTGAAATCATTCTTCTCGTTATTAACCCATTCCCCACTAGCCACTTCGATCATATAGCTAACAAAATCTTGTAGTACCTGTTCAGCTGCTACGTCTTCATCTAGAAGTATTCCTGCATTAAAGTCGATCCAGTGGGGTTTGGTTTCATAGATTTGAGTATTCGTAGATATTTTCATCGTTGGAACAAAGGTACCAAATGGAGTCCCTCTTCCAGTTGTAAATAAAACCATATGACAGCCTGCAGCAGCTAATGCTGTTGAAGCAATCAAATCATTTCCAGGTGCACTTAGAAGATTTAACCCATTAACTCTAAGTACCTCCCCATACTTCAATACATCAACAACTGTAGAGGTTCCTGCTTT
Organism: Bacillus coreaensis; assembly: GCF_050586445.1. NCBI lineage: Bacteria > Bacillati > Bacillota > Bacilli > Caryophanales > Bacillaceae > Bacillus > Bacillus coreaensis. Next base: position 96,904 of record NZ_JBOCCY010000007.1, on the reverse strand, counting down.
CTGAGTACAACCAAGAGATTTATCCTCAAGTGTCGTGATGCCACCCGCCTTATTCCCTGGGGAAGGATTTTCATAGACCGGTTGGTTATGGGCAAGAAAATATCCTTTAAAATCGTTGATTAAATGAACAACCTTATGAAAAACGTCTTCATTTTCAGCCCGTTCCATTAATATTTTCTCTGCACCGAACATTTCTGGCACTTCGGTTAATACGGTTGTACCTCCTTGTGCGATAAGATAATCAGATAACCTTCCTAAAAGTGGGTTTGCGGTAATACCAGAGAATCCATCAGAACCTCCGCATTTCAAGCCAATTTTCAATTCTGATAGTGGTACATCAACTCTATGATCCTGTCTTGCAGCTTCATAGATTTCCATAACGAGCTTTAACCCTTCTTCAATTTCATCCGTCACAGCCTGTGAAACGAGAAATTTCACCCGATGTTCATTAATTTCTCCAAGCGATTTTTTAAATTCAGGAAGCTCATTATTTTCACAACCAAGCCCTAATACAAGGATTCCCCCTGCATTTGGATGATTAACTGCATTTAAAAGGATCTGTTTAGTATTTTCGTGATCATCTCCAAGCTGTGAACATCCATAGCTATGCTTTAAAACTAGTACATTATCAAATGGATTTTCTGTACCAACTTGTTTTTCAAAACGCTTGATAATCTTTTCAGCAATTCCATTTACACATCCTACGGTCGGCACAATCCAAAGCTCATTACGAATCCCAACTGTTCCGTTCTCTCTTTTATACCCTTTAAAGGTACGGTTTTCGTTCCCATACGGATTTACCGTCTGATTCGGAACATACTCGTAGTCCTCTGTCCCTAATAAATTGGTTCGAGTATTATGGGTATGAACAAGTTCACCCTCGCAAATGGGTGACAGAGCATGACCGATTGGGTAACCATATTTAACGATATTCTCTTGTTCTTGGATATCTCTAAGAGCGATTTTATGTCCTCGATAAATCTCTTCTTTTACAGTAATTGATATCTCATCTACTAAAAGCTCTTCACCAGCTTTTATGTTTTGTAAAGCTAGTATGATATTGTCGTTCTCATGTATTTTTAACACTTTCTTCATTGATTCCCCTCCTCACTTACATACTTTTTCATTCAACACTCTTAACGTGTTCAGTACTCCGTTTTCTTCTATTTGCAAAAGGTGATTAGCTACCACCTGGGCAAGATTCGGAAATACAGCGAGATTCCTTCCCCATAATTGATCATTACACAACACTTCTTCTGTCAGTTGATGTAAGGTGACTATCTTCTCCTCATACCGTTTCCAGACCTCATAAAAAAATTGCAGTGTCTCTGACTGGTCGTGAAGGTCAATATTTTCCATTCCCCTTTTCCCTCGATAAAAGTAAATGAGCGTACTTAATGAAAACACCATCCTTTTTGGCAATTCATGTTGATGATTCATATAATCTAGTAATGTTGGAATATTTCTTGTATGAAACTTTGAAATGGAGTTTAAAGAAATACTCATCAGATAATGCTTAATATAGGGATTGGCAAATCGGCTGAGTACTTCCTCAGCATACAATGAAAGCTCTTTTTCCTCGCCTTCAAGAGTAGGGATAATTTCCTCGGTAATCATTTCTTTCAAAAATACACCAACCTCAGGATCATTGACAGCATCTTCAACCGTTTCGAGATGAGATAAATAAGCAACAGGTGTCATGGCCGTATGCGCACCGTTTAGTATTCTTACCTTTCTTGTGCGATATGGTGTCAAATCATCCACGACTATAGTATTCAAACCTGTATCCTTTACCGGCAGCTCATCATAAAGAGATTGCGGACCCTCAATGACCCAAAGATGATACTGCTCACCAACAACCATTAATTCATCAATAAACCCAAGTTCCTTTGTTTTCTCTTCAATGGTGTCACTTGGATATCCTGGTACAATTCGGTCAACAAGACTTGAGCAAAACGTATTTGCTTGATGAATCCACTGAATAAACTCATCATTCAAATTCCAAAGCTTAGCATATTTCAAGACTAATTCTTTCAAAACCTTTCCATTATTTTCAATCAGTTCACAAGGGATAATGATGCATCCTCGGTTTACATCACCTGAAAACGCTTTGAATCGATAGTATAAAAACGACGTCAATTTCGCAGGAAAACTTTTCTGTGGTCGATCGTCCAACCGATCTTCCGGCTGAAAAGCAACCCCAGCCTCGGTTGTGTTGCTCACAATAAATCGAAGCTCTTCGCTAGCTGCTAATTTGACGTACTCATTATAATCAGTAAACAGATTAATCCCTCTACTGATGGAATCTATCACCTGAAATTCATTTACAGGACGTCCCTCTTTCATGCCCTGTAAATATAAAGTGTATAATCCATCCTGACGATTCAGTCTCTCAATTTTATCGAACCCTCTCGGTTGTATAACGACTGCACTTCCATTAAAGTCACCCTTCTCGTTTAAAACTTGAATTTGCCAGTCTACGAATCCTCTTAGAAAATTTCCTTCACCAAATTGAAGAACTCTTTCTGGATATGATTTGGACTCAGGATAGCTGCTTCGATTTAACCTTTGCAATAAAACTCCCTCCTTTTACCAATGCACACGTTAACATTTTTTCTTAAAACTACCGGATGCTATAACAGCATCCTAACGGAGTCCCTAACAATTAGCTCTGTTTTCATAAAGGTTCTCTCAACTTCCTCCTCTTTTCTCCCAATAAGTGAAAGAAGTCTCTCAACACCAACCCTACTAATCTCTTCTACCGGCCGCTTCACTGTGGTCAACCGTGGCGTTGTATATTGAGAAAAACCACTATCATCAAAGCCTACAATGGATATGTCGTTCGGTACACTTAACCCTCGAGCAAAAACCGTATTCATAGCACCAATAGCCGTATCGTCATTCGAACAAAACACAGCAGTGGGCGGAGATGTAAGGGAAAGCAATTGTTCCATCGCTTGAGATCCACTTTCCATATCATAATTCCCTTGTATACTGTATTGCTTTTTAATCGGTATCCCAGCTTCCATTAACGCTTGAAGATAGCCTTCCTTCCGCATGTGTGAAGATTTAAAACTTGGTGTTCCCTCAATAATGGCAATGTCGTGATGGCCATTTGTGATTAAGTACTCCACAGCCATACGAGCTCCTTCTGTGTCATTACTTAACACATTGGGTATACTAGTCTCTTCTACTTCTCTGTTAAGAACCACTAAAGGAATTTCTTTTTGCAGCACATGATAGATAAAGGAATTGTCTGAAACACTCTGACTCATCAAAATAATGCCGTCAAATCTTTGTGAATTGATACTTGTATAGTCTGCGTAATCATCAATTCCTCGTATGAATAAATTGTACTCATTCGTTATCATACTGTTAACGCCCTTGATCGTATCAGCGAGAAAGCTAGACGACGTTCCGTTACTAATGCTTGTTAAAAACAGACCAATCGTATGTGATTTTTGCATGACTAAACTTTTCGCATTCACGTTGGGTGAGTAGTTGAGCTGGGAGGCAATTTCAAGTATCTTTCGTTTCGTTGGCTCTTTAATTAATGGACTATTATTCAATGCTCTCGAAACAGTTGTATGCGATACGTTCGCCAATCTAGCAATATCTTTAATCGTAATCATATTGACCTTCCTTTTTGTATCATTAAAAAGCTTTCACTTCTACCTCCTGAAAAGCAAAGTAAGCTTCTGCATTGTTGTAGCAGATTCCCTGCACAATTCCTCCTAATAATTCCATATCACGGGGAATCTCTCCGTTTTCGACCCACTCACCAATTAAATTACAGACGAGTCTTCGGAAGTATTCATGCCTTGTATAGGATAGAAAACTTCTCGAATCTGTTAGCATCCCGATAAAACGACTAAATAACCCCATATTAGATAAAGCCTTCATTTGATCCAGCATACCATCCTTTGTATCATTGAACCACCACGCCGTCCCAAATTGAATTTTCCCAGGTATCTTTCCATCTTGAAAACTGTTTATGATACTTGCAATTACATGATTATCGCCAGGATTTAAAGAGTAAAGAATGGTTTTCGGTAGCTTATCATGACGATCTAATTCATCTAGGATTTTCACTAATGGCTTAGCAATTTGATCGTCGTTAATGGAATCATAACCTGTATCCGGTCCAAGCGAACTCATCATTCTCGTGTTATTATTACGGTTTGCATTGATATGAAACTGCATGGCCCAATCTAGGTCTGCATAAAGTTTCCCAAAAAACAGGAGCGTAAAGGTTTTGAATTTCTTTTCCTCTTCCAAAGAGATCTGACTTCCTGCTACTCTTTTGGCAAAAACCTGGGCGACCTCTTCAAAAGTAGCTTCCTCATATACCATAGAATCTAACGCATGGTCGGACACTCTACATCCCACTGTTTGAAAGAACTGAACTCTAGACTCAAGTGCAGCTAGATAATCCTCATAGTTTTCAATATCAATACTAGAAACTTCAGAAAGCTTAGCCACCCAATCTAAAAAACCTTCTCGCTGAATTTCCAAGCCCTTGTCAGGACGGAATCCCGGAACGACACTCACAGGAAAATCCTTTTTTTCCTTTAACAAAACATGATATTCTAACGTATCGACTGGATCATCTGTCGTACAAATCACTCTTACCTTAGACTTAACGATTAACTCTCTAACACGATAATCTTCTTTGTTCAGCAATGTGTTTACTTTTTCCCATATAATAGTTGCACTCTGCTCATTTAAAATGTCATAAATTCCGAAAAATCGTTGAAGCTCTAAATGAGTCCAATTATATAACGGATTCCCGATCGTCATGGGTACAGTTTTTGCCCACGCTAGAAATTTCTCATAGTCCGATTTATCACCGGTTATATACTCCTCAGCAATTCCATTGGCCCTCATTGCTCTCCACTTATAATGATCACCGTACAGCCAAGCTTCAGTAATATTTTTGAACTGCTTATTTTCATAGATTTCCTTTGGATTTAAGTGACAATGGTAGTCGATGATTGGCATCTCTTTGGCATAATCATGAAATAACGTAACAGCTGTATCATTTTTCAATAAAAAATTACTTCCCATAAACTTTTCCATAGGTTCACATCCTCTTTTTGTTAACGTTAACATTTTCTGTTGACCAATTCAATAACAAAATCATAACCATTGTTTATTTTCTTTAGAATCCAATAAAAAACCAACCAAATAATTGGCTGGTAACCTAAAAACATTCCTAAGATTCCATCGTTACTTGAATCTCTTTCTCTTTTAAAACACTAAACAGCTCTTCGATATGCTCATTATTTTTTGTTTCAACCGATAGATCGAGTTGTGCGTAGCCAGGATAGATATTCTTCCCCATATGATGGAGATGAACATCTTGAATATTGGCATCTAATTCCGTTACCGAGCTGACGACCCGTTGAAGCTCTCCAGGCTTATCCTTTAAAATGATAGATAGGTTCGCGTACCTTCCTGACTCAACAAGTCCACGTTCAATGATCCTAGATATAAAATGAACATTGACATTACCGCCACTTAAAACAGATGCCACCTTCTTATTTGATATATTTATTTTTTTATACAATAATGCGGCAAGAGAACTAGCCCCTGACCCCTCGACAAGTAATTTATTTCTTTCTAAAAGCATGAGCATCGTCCGTGCAATTTCCATTTCATCTACACAGACAATATCGTCTACATATTTTTTCACAATTTCGAAATTGCTCTCTCCCGGTTTTTGTACAGCAATTCCATCTGCCATTGTTGGTGCGGATTTTACGGCAACGGGCTTCTGTTCCATTAATGATTGTTTCATACTAGGACATGCTATCGTTTGAACACCATATACAGCAATGTTTGGATTTTTTTCCTTCACAGCCATAGCGACACCAGCAATAAGCCCCCCACCGCCAACTGGACAAATAACCGCCTCTACTTCAGGAAGTTGATCAAGAATCTCTAATCCCACTGTTCCTTGACCTGTGATTATTGACTCATCATCAAAGGCGTGAATAAATGTCGCACCTCTTTTTTTGTTCAGCTCTAAAGCGTGAGCAAGGGCTTCATCAAACACATCCCCCTCTAATATTACCTCTGCTCCGTATTGCCTTGTTGCAAGAACTTTACTGAGCGGTGCCCCCTTTGGCATTACAATCGTACATCGAATCCCAAGCATTTGACTTGAATAGGCAACACCTTGAGCGTGGTTACCAGCAGAAGCAGCTACTACTCCTTTTTTTAATTCTTCTACAGATAAAGAGATTAGCTTATTGTAAGAGCCCCTCACCTTAAAGGATCCAGTCTTTTGAAGATTCTCTAACTTTAAGTACACTTCGTTTTGAGCAAGGTCACTAAACGTTTTGGAATAATCCAAAGGAGTTTCATGTACAACGCCTTTCATCTTCTCCCGGGCAATAATGATGTTATCTAGGTTCACTATAACTCCTCCTAGGTCCTATTATTTATTAGTAGGATGTGCATCATTATTGGAAATATGTAGTGACTACCAGCTCATTAAACTTCCTTCACATATTCTTATTAGAAAGTATTAGATTATATTATAATTAATTTATTTTTCACTAAAATTAGTCTATAATAAGGGTAGATCATCCAGATATTAAAAATAAGCATGTGCTTTGAACACACGCTTACCTTTAACAATGCATAATCGCAGAATGTGCGATTGGCGATCAAAATACGGTTCTTTACAAGGTAAAGCCCACCTGTTCCGGCCAAAGATACAGGGTGGGTTTTACTTTTTTATTTTATCAATTAAAAGTACGATTAGAGTTACCAATGCTAATACAAACATTGCTGAATCTAAATCCACGCTTGTCACCTCCCATAAGGAAGGCTCAACCGCCCCACCCTGCAACTATGCTATTGTCTTCTCTATTATACCATACCGAACATACGTTTTCTTTCTGTGTTGTAAAATTTTTGTAGGTCCATTTATTCAAATTAATAAGAGATATCTACCTTCCACTATTAAAAAAAGAACCCCCTATCAAGAATAGATTAGGGGTTCAGTATATTTTTTATTAACTAAAAACAGGTTCTTTCTCGGTTAGACCTAGTGTTTCTGCTGTTGAGTGATGAATTCTTCTTAATAGGTCAGGGTTTTCCATTAGTGACAGGCCATAAGAAGGGATCATTTCTTTAATTTTCGGTTCCCATTCATTTATATGTTGTGGGAAGCACTTTTTGATGATCTCTAGCATGACGTGAACGGCCGTTGATGCACCCGGAGAAGCTCCTAGTAATGCTGCAATGGAACCATCATCAGCAGTAATCACTTCTGTACCAAATTGGAGCGTTCCTTTGCCTCCATCTTCTGTGTCCTTTATCACTTGCACACGTTGGCCTGCTACTACTAAATCCCAATCTTCGCTCTTAGCATTCGGGATAAACTCACGTAACTCTTCCATACGTTGTTCCTTTGATAACATCACTTGTTGAATCAGGTACTTTGTCAAAGACATTTCTTTTGCCCCTGCAGCCAACATCGTTAAGAGATTATCCGGCTTTACAGAAGTTACTAAATCAAATACAGAACCTGTTTTTAAAAACTTAGGTGAGAAGCCAGCAAACGGACCAAATAATAGGGATTTTTTATTGTCAATAAATCTAGTATCTAAATGCGGTACAGACATTGGCGGAGCCCCAACCTTCGCTTTTCCGTATACTTTTGCATGATGTTGCTCTACAATAGTTGGATTTTTACAGACCATAAAAATTCCACTTACAGGGAAACCTCCAATATGTTTGCCTTCAGGAATACCGGATTTTTGAAGTAAATGGAGGCTTCCTCCTCCTCCTCCAATAAAGACAAATTTAGCTGTATGATGTTCAACCGTACCACTTTCAAGATTCCGAACTTTTAATTCCCACAATCCATCGTTTGTACGTTTAATATCAAGCACACTATGGTTATGGTTTATTTGCACATCTTTACTCTCTAAATGGGTAAACAACATGCGTGTTAACGCACCAAAATTGACATCCGTTCCAGAGTCGATTTTTGTAGCAGCTATAGGCTCTTTGGTTGAGCGGTCTTGCATGATTAAAGGAATCCACTCCATTAATTTTTGGGGATCCTCGGAAAACTCCATTCCTTTAAATAATGGATTTTTTGTCAGCGCATCAAAGCGCTTTTTTAAAAACTCAATATTTTGTTCTCCTTGAACCAAACTCATATGAGGCAGTGGCATGATAAAATCCTGAGGATTATTTATCAACCTGTTGTTTACAAGATAAGACCAAAACTGCATTGAAATCTGAAACTGTTCATTAATTTTTATCGCTTTACTAATATCTACAGATCCATCCGGTTTTTCCACCGTATAGTTCAGCTCGCACAGAGCGGCATGTCCTGTACCCGCATTATTCCATTCGTTCGAGCTTTCCTCTCCTGTTTTCGAGAGCTTTTCAAACACTGTAATTTTCCATTCTGGTACTAATTCTTTCAGAAGTGTTCCCAACGTAGCGCTCATGATTCCGGCACCAATTAAGAAAACGTCTGATGTAGTTTCTCTTTTTCTCATTTTTACCTTCCTTATCTATATCCTAAATTCGCAGAAAGGATGTGAGCGCTACTTATGAACACACCTATTCTGTCTAATTTCTAATCCTATTATAGTCTATTATAATGAATTATAGATTAAAATATCTAGTATTATCTGATAATTATAAATTATTTCAAGCAAAAAAAATGAGAACTCGTTCCCCTAAAGCCTTTCATCACGCAAAAATCCAGCTTAATTTTGCTTCTTTCAATATAGTTAATTCGCATACTTATACAGGAAAGAAATAGTTAATATTTGAACATATCATTATTTCAAGATACTGGTTATAAAAGGACAACAGCATTAAAAATAAGCCTTCGCATATTTGCAAAGGCTTACTTTTTAACCGATAGGACGATTTATTTCTGTTAAAAAGGGTTCATTCATCTTCATCAAGGTTTCGTTAACGAAGGCACCAATTCTTCCACCGTCATTCATTTTTCCACTCCAGGTAAGTAATTCCCACTCCACCAATTGATTGGAATGATCAACAATTAATTTACATCGGTCATAACGTTTTTCCATAAAGACTCTTAAGGTCTCTTCAATATCTAAATCATGCTTTAAAATATCTGCTAACACAATCACATCTTCAATCGCAATAGAAGCCCCCTGCCCAAGATGCGGAGCTGTCCCATGTGCAGCATCCCCAACAAGGACAACGTTTCCTTTATACCATGGTCCTTCAACAAAGTGACTAAAAATAGGACGGTAAACTACAAGTGATGGATCAACTATCATGTTTCTTGCTTCCGCTATAACCCCACCAAATTCATTAAGTCTTTCCTGAAGTAGGACATGTAATTGGTCGTTCGGAAGTCTTGGATTATCGGGTTCATGAGTCGTGACTAGAAGATACATTTCATCATCAGACATGGGAACCAAACCTGCTTTGGCTTTTTGACCATAATAAAATAACCCTTTGTCTACTTCTTTAGGTCTAGGAAGTGTATATCTCCAAACTCCCTGACCACTGTATTGCTGAGTTATTTCTCCAAACAACAATTGCCGGACCTTCGAGTTACTCCCATCCGAACCTATTACCAGATCATAGGTTGCTGTTATTCCATTGCTCAATTCAACTGCAACACCTTCTGCCTGGTTGTCCAGATGACTAACCGTAGTTCCCATATAAATTTTTGTTCCAATTTCTTGAACAGCTTCAATCAACATATGATGTAATTTTTTTCTAGAAATCCCGTTAACTCCAGGATATCCCTCAATGGTTGGCGATGGTCCATAGAACATGAAGTGCCCTGAACCAGTATAGTAATCAAACCCAGAATAAGACGTTCCTTGTTCCATGCAAGCTTCTGCTAATCCAATTTCATTCAGCGCCCTTAGAGCATTGGGCGGTTGAATAATACCAACACCGTATACATCCCATTCTATCTGTTTTTCAGCTATTTCAGCCTCAATACCAATTTTATGAAGCGCAATGGCAGCAGCTAACCCGCTTATTCCACCTCCAACTATAAGTACTTTTTTTACATATTGATTTGTCATAGCTAAGGACCTCCTCAATATTTATTTAGTAACTTTTTTTCACCTTCATTTCGTTTCATCAATAATCGCTACCGCCCTAGTCCACCCAGCACTAGCTCCTTTAATTTTCACCGGGAAAACTGACACTTTAAAACCAAAGGATGGGAGCAGATCTAAGTTTGCTAGTTTTTCAATTTGACAATATTCTTTTTCCTTACCTGCGAAATGGGCTGCCCATAACACCCCAGGGCGTGGGTTGTTCAGATAATCAGCAGCCTGAATGGATAAAGGAGTGTCCCAACCCCATCCGTCTGTCCCCATTACCTTTATTCCTTGTTCAATCAACCAAAGAGTGGCCTCAGCCGTTACCCCAACATGAATTTCGCTGTAGGAAGGTTCATATCTTTTTTTATCTGCATCACAACGAATCATTACAATATCATAAGCCTTTAACTGATAGTCTATTTCCTTAAGCTTTTCTTGTAAATCTGCAACTGTTACTGCATATCCAGCTGGTTTATCTGTGAAGTTAAGGACCACTCCATCATTAAAAAACCATTCAAGTGGCATTTCATCAATGGTACGGGCCGGTTTCCCTTCTGAAGTGGGCCAGTAATGCCAAGGGGCATCCACATGAGTACCAGCATGACTTGTTAGAGAAAGGAACTCCCCAGCCAATCCCATCCTCTCAGGAAAATCCTCTGGAGTAACACCCACTAGTTTGGCACCGAACTCTGCTCCTTCCTCATGTGTTTCGTAACGAATGGAAAAAGGAAGAGGATCCTTTAAATCCTCTTCAATTGATACACTCAGGTCCACTATTCTCCTCATAAGCTCCCCCTTACCATATTCAAATGATTTTGTTTGTAAGAGAACCAAGGCCAGTAATTTCGAGTTCTACCTCATCACCAGGTTCCAGCCAGCGATGGACCTCTGTACCAAGCTCCATCAGGCATCCAAATCCAACTGTACCTGAACCAATAATATCTCCAGGGTAAAGAGTCACATCCTCGGAAGCTCGCTCAATCATATCGCCAAAGGTATAATAAATATCTTTAAAATTTCCTTTAGATAGAACTTCCCCATTCACCTTTGCCGTCATCTCTAAATCAAAACGTTGCCCCACTCGGTATGGTTCAAGTTCGTCTATTGTTACAATGTAGGGACCAATGGATGTGGCAAAGTCCTTCCCTTTTGCAGGTCCTAATAACACTTTCATTTCTTTCATTTGTATATCTCTTGCAGACCAGTCATTTAAAATGGTATAGCCAAAAATATAATCTTCCGCCTCGCTCGCTTTTATATTTTTCCCTTCTTTACCAATCACACAAGCAAGCTCAAGTTCATAGTCGAGGCGTACACATTTTGAAGGTCGTTTCACTTCTTCCTTTGGACCCTTCATGGCATTTGGATTAGAAAAGTAGAAGATCGGCATTTCATACCATTCCGTTGCCACCGTATTACCCGAACGCTTGGTTGCATTCTTCACATGTGTTTCAAAGGCAACAAAGTCTCGAAAACTAGTTGGATTTGGAAGTGGTGCTTTTAGCTGTATATTTTTCAGATTAATAGAAGGGATATCTTTTGTCTCTAGTAATGATTGAACAACCGGAATATATTGGGAATGATTTTTAAGGAAATCCGCCATGGTTTCTGGAAGTTCACCATTAGAGGCAAGATGAAGATCAATCACAGAGTCATTCATTAGAATGCCTGCCCTTTGTTGTTGTTCTGTATTGGTAAATGTAACAAATTTCATTCCTTTCCTCCTAACTATTTTGCTAGTTGCTCCTTCAGCCAGTCATACATTTCGTACGTTTCTGTAATATTGTCCACCTGACAATGGGATGAGCCTGTACTACTTGCTGGAATGATTTTTAACCAGCGAGGGCATGTTAGATCATTAAATACATTATGAGCATTATCAACGGTATTTTGTCGATCATCCTCCCCGTGCACGATATATGTTGGCATCTGAATTTTCTCGGCTACTCCCCTTAGGTTGTAGTGTTGAAGCTTTGCTCTTGCGGCAGGCATATCTTCTACGCCAAATATGTGTTGTAGAATTTTCGCTAATGGGTGATGATCTGGTCGTTTTTCCCAGACATCATTATAGTCATACACCGCTCCCCAAATCGCGCATGCTTTAAATCTCGGTTCAAACGCTGCACATCTTGCGGCCATGTAACCTCCCATAGAGACCGCCATAATACCAATTCGATTGGGGTCTACATCCAGGTTTTCCACGGCCCATTCATATGCTGCGGTTCCTGCAAGATTATAGTCATGTCGAGAATGAATATGGTGAAGACGAAGTGCTCCTCCTTGCCCAGGTCCATCTACTGCTAACAGGGAAATTCCTCTTTCATTCAAAAATTGACCTGGTCCATAATAGAGCTCTTCAGCGGTTGAATCCAGACCCCCGAACATAATCATTAATGGGCCTCTCTTCTGTCCAGGTGCTTCGAAAAAATATCCTGGAAGTACAGCATGTTCAAATGGAATATTAATCGCTTTTGGGGGATTTGGTAATAACTCCCCTCCCTTTCGGAATGAATCGACGGCTTTTAAATAGGTTGGTAGTTTTCTATTATCATCCGGCTGCAGGAAAAATTCAGAACAACGATAATAGTTTGCTGCACGCAAATAACCTGATCGAGCTGTTTCCTTATATCCTTTATCCATCGCGTCATTTGCTATTGTTAATGACTTATTTCCCAGTCTCAACCATTCTTGATGGAAGCTTTCAAAATCTCCTACCTTCATTCGGCTAGCGGCTTCAAGTATTTCATTTACCTCTCCGCCACCAAAATAGGATTGGCTAATCATTCTTACCACTTGGTAAGACCACATATAATTATCTGGAAAAAAGTGCCACATTTTTAAATCATCCCCCTGACTTTTGCTTTTACTTAATAATTTTCCCCGTTGCATCCCACGGCATTTCTCTTCCCCAAGCATCGTTTGGGTTCTCTGAAAGACTCCATCTATATGGACCAAAATCAGGCGCAAACACGAGATGTGCTCCTGCATATAATTCAAATCTGTTGCCACCCGGCTCATCTACATAAAAGAAAAAACCTTCTGCAAGTGCATGTCGAGTTGGTCCACCCATCGCTAAGTTGTATCCGTTTTCAATAATATGATCTGCAGCTAATAATACCTCTTCTCTACTTTCCACTGCATAACAAACATGATTAAATCCACCTGGTTTTCCCGTATGAGATTTCAAGAATGCTATATCATGAGAAAGATTAGTAACAGAAAGCCACGCACCAATTTCTGGACTTGCAGGTTCGTTTGCATCCAGGAAAATTCCTTCATTATAACGAAATCCAAGATTTTGATAAAATTCACGATCCTTTGTGACATCGTTGCTGTGTAGAGTAATATGATCGATACGACGTGGTGAAATTCCTCGACCGGGATTCTTTTGTGGGCGATTTTTCCACTTACTTTTTAATACCGTAGGTACTTCGTATATCTCCACATCCCAAAAAATCTCTTCTAAATGTCCATCTGGAGAAGTGAATTGGTAGGCTCGGCCATGACCAAGATCTCCCTCAATCCACCCTTTTCCAAGTCCCATCTTCTCAATATGAGCCGCCGCTTCCTCAAGAGCGGCAGGACTATCAGCACGCCATCCGATATGTCCTAATCCAGGTTCTTCACCTGCTGTAATTTTTAAACTGTGGTGATAATGTTCTCCCCATGCCCGGAAATACACGGAGGATTCCGTCCGGTCAGATACCTCTAGACCAATAATATTTTTAAAGAAATCAGCTGACTCCTCTAGTTTCGGACTAATTAATTCAACATGAGCCAAATGTGAAAAATAATGTGGATTTTTGTACATAACTTCCCCTCCAAAAAACGTAATAGTTTTTTCAATCCACTAAGTAGTGGGTTATTTATCCTTATTATAGAGGGGTTCAATTTTGAAAACGTTTACTTTTTTATCTTAATTTATATGATTTTTTGTCTTTTTCAAAAAATTCATATAAATAACTTTTTTTACTATCACAATTGTTAGAGGTCAATGGATCATAATCAATTTAATGGGTTCGTCATAATGGGAAAGAATTAAAGGGTCACGTAAAATACCCCTACATAATTTACTACAGAATGGAAAAAAATATATTATTACTTCTTTCGGGAGATGTTAGGGCATGGCATTTGAGAATGGGCTCGATCAATCAGAAAAAGCTTATAACGATTTTACTGAGATCAGTTCTTTATTTGCAAAAATTGTATCGGAAGAATTTATCTCTACTTGGCAATGGTGGCTTGGTATCGCCCTATTTATTATTCCATGGATTGCTTGGTTTGCTTTCAGGAAGAAAGATAGTACTGGCCGCCTGCTTTTAGGTGGTTTGATAACGATCATATTGTCACTAACAATTGATCTTGCTGCTTTATCTTTAGGCCTCTGGTCATATCCAATGGTCATCCTCCCATTAGCACCTTTTTTATTCTTACCCTACCACTTCTCTTTAGCGCCTGTTGGTATTATGTTTGCACTGCAAATAAAACCAAAAATGAATCCACTATTAAAGGGTGTTCTTTTCTCATCCCTTGCTGCTTTTGGGGGAATGAATTTCTTTGATGCAATTGATTTCTATAACCCTAAAAGTTGGTCGACTTTGTATGATTTTATTATTTTTCTCACACTTTACTTTACGGCTTTTTGGCTTACAAAGATGGATAGTTATAATAAGTTAGAAAACAAATGAAAATTTCTGCATCTCGCATAACAAAGGAGGTTTTGGTCATGAAATTTATACTATCCGTTCATTTGCTATTTGGCTTAATCTGGTTTGGAGAATATCCACTCCTTGAAACTAATGATGTGACTTTTGCACAACAACAAGCTCCTCCTTATGCCAAATGGGGTCAGATAGCTATGAAGAAAACAAAAGAAAAATACCCCGAAGCTAATATTATTGATTATCTTCACATCAGCAGAGAAAAAGGCACAAAATACTCAACAGAAAAATTTAAACTTTGGTTAAAAACAGACAGTAAAGAATTCGGTGTATTTGTTGATATTACTTTCGATAATAAAACCGAACAAATTAAAGATATTAAATATAGGGAAACAACTAGGTAATTTTTATTATTTGAAATGATGTAAAAGCAACTAAGCCCAACAAATATTGTTGGGCTTTTTAGTATTTTTTTCGGTTTACTCATAGTCAGAAGGGTCTATCATAAACACATAAATTAGGTAGAATAACAGGCAAAGAGCAGTGGTTATAAATCCCCATCCGAGGGTGAGTTGGTCAATTAATAGATAGTTGTTGCACAATTGACTTGGCCACCAAATATACAGGGCTCCCATCCCAAAGTATTTAATCATAAAAATGACAATTACCACATTCCTTCCAAAGGAGCTAAGTTTGCTCCAGCTGTCTCTTAGTGGAATTCCTGCTAGAAATGGCAAGCTAATAAATTTAAATACTTCAACACTTTGTACGGTTAGTGCTTCGTCCATTGTTCGAGGGATCGTCCAATAGATAATTATGATCAAAAATAAGGTGATTCCAGGGATTCCATTACTATTCCATTTTTCAAAGAAAAGCGGAAATCTTTGTTGAAAGAGTTTACCCATTAAGAAGCCAGCTATAACAAGGAAAGGCATTTGCATGTGCATATGTGTAATCATTATGGATTCTACTAAGTTAGCTACCGGAGGAATCATGAGAAATATATATAACAACAAGCCATATATGAAGGATGTCATTACTTATCCCCCTTTTCACTTTCAATCAAAGTGGCAATTTGATCAGCAGTTTCCTCAATTTTTGTATAATCCATTACCTCACTTAATCTCCCTGTTTTATCTACTAAATAGAAGGCGGAATTATGTGTAAAGTTTCCGTTTCCGTCTGGTATAACAATGACACCAAATCGCTTCAGCAACAAATCTAATTCGTTCATATTCACGATTCTTGCCATTCTCCACGTGTCGCCATCACTACCAAAAGCCTTTCGATATGTTTCCAATCTATCTGGGTCATCTCTAGTGGGATCAAAACTAATACTCAGAAATAAGATGTCTTTTCCTACATATTGAGGAAGTCTCTCATAGAGTTCAGCCATATTTTTTTCTAACTGAGGACAAACAGTTCCACAAGAAGTATACAGAAAGGTAATTAATACATATTTATTTTCGAATTCGGAAAGGGAATACGTTCGCCCTTTGCTGTCCTCCAATGTTACTTGTGGAAAGAGAGGCTTTTCCTCCTTTAGCTCATTTAATCTGGCTGTTTCTGCAGTAAATGCTTTAAATCCATCTGTACCGACGTAAAACAAAACCAATCCAAACAAAATTACCACGATATATGAGATAGTAGTATGTCGGTTTTTTAGCACGGAGATCACATCCATATCCTAAGCTGAGCTTAAATAGATAGCTCACACCTTCGAGCTATCTATTATCAAAATTGTTACCATGTTTTAAATGGTGGAGATCCTGGTGGTGCATTAACGATCATATCTGTTAACGGCAATACATAGGCCATAGCAACAACGATTAGCATGATAATTACCCAAACACCCCAGCGCTCGGTTAAATATGGTGTTGGAGATTCTCCTGCTTCAACCTCGGCTATAGGGAACTCTGTTTCCCCTTTTGGAGCAAAGAACATCATATTAAATATGGCGTATACTTGAATGATGACAGCAATCAATAAAAACGTTGCGCCAATTCCAATCATCATCATATACGGGTCCCAAGCTTGGGCTGCAGCATGCTCGCCATATGTGGTATATGATGTTCTTCGTGGAGAGCCTAACAACCCAACAATATGCATTGAAGCAGCCATGATGACCATTCCAATGGTCCAAATAATGGTTTGTACCACTCCAATTCTATTCATCTGTGGAGTCAAAACACGTTTTGAAACGAAAGGAACTAACCAATAGCTAATACCGAAAAATGTCATCACTACTGTCATTCCAAGAGTTAAATGAAAATGACCTACGATCCACATCGTATTATGAACAACTTGATTTAATTGGTTCGTGCTTTGAACGATCCCTCCTGCTCCAGCAGGGGCGAACGCTGCCATGGCAATGAAAGGAGATAGAAAGCGCACATCACCCCAAGGTAGTTTCTTCAACCAGCCTAAGGCTCCCTTTCCTCCTTTTCTTCTACCTGTCCGTTCGAAAACTCTAAACATCGCATACGCCGTCATTAAAGAAGGAAAACCAATAGCTAAACTCATAAATACGTGCATGAATTTAATCGGGAGTGAAATGCCTGGGTCAATAATTTGATGGTGAAATCCACCGGTAATATTCATAATAACCAAGGCAATGACCACTACACGTGTTAAATAATCATTAAATTGGGTGCCTCCAATAATCTTTGGCACAATGACATACCATGCAGAAACGGCTGTTAAATACCAAATATTTACCGCCGTATGTCCAAAAGCCCAGAACAGTGTACGTGCCACCATTACATTAATCGTATCCACCCATCCTAGTGACCATGGAATTATCATAAAAAGTACTTCGACCGCAACAAACGCCGTTGCACCAACTAATAAAACAAATACACCTGTAGCAAAGAAAGCAAGAATAGGAAGATGCTGTCCTTTATGAGTCTTTCTCCAGTGGGAAACATTCACAAAAGCTCCTGCCGAAAGCATCCATACCCCAAGTACAATAAAAACGAGTCCAAAATAAAATATGGGGTGAGCGGCCATAGGTGGATAGAATGTATACATAACAGACGCTTCATTCATTAAAATAGGAATGACAACTAATACAAAACCAAACATTTTCATCCAAAAACCAATCCAAGCCATTTTTCTCACTTTAGGAAGTAGTCCTCCTAATGTATGTGATAATCCTGCATAGAAATAGCCGATTGTAAAAAAGGCCGAAAGCACCACTACCAGTAATAGGCCATGAGCTGTAAGAATTTGATAATAATTTAGCCATACAGGTAGTTCCAACACACCCGCACGGTTCAGTCCTTGTAATAAACCAAGGAATCCGCCAAGTAATAATGCGATAAAAGCAACCAACAGATATGATTTGGTGATTCTTGCATCCTCTAAATGAACTCCAAGCACTTGATTGGCTTTATTAAAAACCGCCACTTTTTCCTTTGATGGTATTACTGTTTCCAATGTACGTCCCTCCTTTTGATTATTTCACGTTAATGGTCATGCTCATCATTTGATGACCAGCCCCACAATATTCATTACATAACACTAAATACTCTCCTGGTTGATCAAAAGTCTGAGTAATTTTCTGTATATGCCCTGGCATAACCATGGCATTGATATTTGTGTTTGCTACCTCAAATCCATGTACGACATCCTTTGAAGTTAGAATGAAGTGAACCTTTGAACCTGCAGGAACTTCAATCGAATTTGGAGTAAAGCTAAATATTTGCAACGTCATGACCACTTCATATTCGTTCTCACCGATTTTCTTTATTCCTGGTTCATTAAAAGGTACGGTTTGATCTACCTTCTGGGGATCGATCGTTTCCTGATGACTTGGTGGGCCCATCTCAAGTGCAAAGGTCTGGTAACCCGTGATTAACATAAATATCATAATCATGCCGAAACTTAGTGTCAGCCAAATTTTTTCATCCAAATGCATGTCTTTTCCCCCCCTATACTCGACTCATATAAAGTCCAAATAAAATAAAATAAGAAACAAGTATTACACCTGCAACCATCCCTACTGAAATCCATGTTCCAACCTTTGATGTTGATAAATTTCCCACTTGATTTTCAACCTTGTCTTTGCTCATATTGATTCCCCCTTAGTTTTCTTACTTCCATGATAATTTGAGAATGATAATCACTGTAGTGAACCAAATCACAGTTATGAAAAAATCTTTAACAACTATTGTTCATGTAAATAAAAAAAGGCGACTTCTTGGAAAGCAACCTTTCTTGGATTTCTAGTATATAAAATTTGCCATGAGAAAAAATAAGTCTAACTTTAAAAAGGAGTATATAAAATGCAGAATATCATCGAGAATTTAGATTTTGGTGCAAAGGGCTTATGGTTTCCGGTAATTATAAGCATTTTATTAACCGTAACAGCCCTTTTGGTACGTAAGAAAAATATTTCTTGGAGGGAAATCTATATTACTTTTGGAGTTGTAGGGTTTGCTACTTGGTTTAGCGACGGCATGATTGCTAGGGTCATTGATGTTTTTGATATTGGTCACCCAAAAAAGGCTGGCATTGGAGATATTCTCAGTTATACCTTTATACCAACCTCACTTTCCATTCTTTACTTAAATTACCTAACAAAGAAAAATAAGTGGAAATTGACAATTATTTTTACTTTTCTATCACTTTTAATAGAATTTGGGATGATCCATTCTGGATATATGAAATACAAAGGATGGCATTGGTCTATTTCCATTTTCGTTTTCCTTCTAACTTTTGGTTTTTTATTACCCAAGCATATATCGATTATTAGGAATTTTGACAAGTAATGTTTTTATCAATAACAAAGGGGACATTAATCTGTAAAAATTATATCTATGAAATCGATCCCCTTTTTCACTGGACTTCTAAATCATAAGAAGGATCAGGAGCAATCTTTACTTGCTGTACGTTTAGAAACCAATGGTCTACCGTTCTTCCATATCACTTCTACATCCATAGTAAGGAAGTGAGACAATTTAGAACTTGAAATCATTTCATTTGTATCTCCTGCCGAAAAAACATGTCCTTCTTTTAATAGCAATGTTTTATTAAAAACAGGCAAAATTTCTTCTACATGGTGAGTTACATAAACCATTGTTGGTGCATGTCCTCTTTTAGCAATTTCCTCGATTGTTTCTGAAAATTCTTCTCGTGCAATGAAGTCTAACCCATTCGTAGGTTCATCCAGGATTAGTAGAGACGGGTTTGTCATTAAAGAACGTCCGATAAGAACTCTTTGCTTTTCTCCTTGTGAGAGATTCTCATAATTACGATTCGCATAATGGATGCAGCCAAGCTCCTTTAATAAAGTGATGGCTCTTTCTCTAACTTCATCTGAGGGTGTTTCATAAAGACCAATGGAAGCATAAGCACCACTTAATACGACCTCAAAAGCATTATCCCCAGGATGGAATTTTTGTTGTAAAGAATAAGATACAAACCCAATATGCTTTCGGAGTTCACCCCCAATAGGATCTCTCCCGAATTCTCTTCCTAGCACGCTGACTTTCCCTTTTGTTGGATAATAATAGCCATTTACTATATTGAGCAAAGCGGTTTTTCCAGCACCATTTAAACCAAATAGAACCCAATTGTCCCCTTTATGAACGCTCCAATTAATATGCTGTAATATCCACTTCTCCCCTTTTATTAACGAAACATCTTCCATATGTAATACCATCTTGTTTCTCCCTTCACTCCCTCAGGTTACCGTTATATTATCACATTATTGCAAATTTTTATTAATAAAAAACAGAAGGTTCTCAACCTGAGATTGAGAACCTTCCTGTTTGTTTTTCTACTCTCTATCTCTTCCTTTTTCAAAGAAGGACGGTTCCACTTGGTTGTTCTTCTTAATGACTTTATCCTTCACAGAGCCTTTGCCGTTCTTCGCTACTACAGATCCAACCGAAGCAAAGATGCTATTAGCTAGTAGACGATAGCTATGTTGCGTATGTGCTCTAAAAGCTAAATCATTAGCAAATAAAGTGATGTTCGTGTCTTCAAGATTTTGAGTAAAGGCAAGTGTTTGACCCTTTGCCTCATCGTGTCCTGGCCACCAGCCAGCAACGTAGAAGTCATCACTGCTACTTACAGTTGCAAGTACCTCTGCCTCCTTAGGAACGGAAGTAATCCACGCTCCATTGGTTGTATATAGTAGCTCATCGGCCTGATAGCCAGAAGTTAGTAGATGATCATTTACTTTTGCTTTTAACAGCCCTTCGTGTCCTGCACTTGTGTAATCCCAATCATATCCTGGTAGCAAACCGCTATTTTTCACAGCATTAAGCGCATAAACACCCATACCAACATACGATTTCCCTGAAAGACCACTAGTATTAAAGGTACCACTATCACTTACAATTACATCTGCTTCCGCTTGGCTCACTAGTTCGAAACCTAATTCCTTCAACGAGAAAATTAATTGGGATGACCCCGTTACAGCCACTTTAGGAAGAGTTAATTTTTCTGTTTTTACATTTTGCGTCGTACCAACTGGAGAAGCTTCGTAATAAAAATCAGCATAAGCAGCTAAATCTTTTGTATTTACAATGTAATCTCCTTTATTCACCTTGCCCTTTGTTTCCACTGCTTTTTCAACGACTTTACCGTCTCTTAATAGCTCATTTACTAGTTTCACTGTGTCATTATTAGTGTTTGATAATACTTGTTTTGGTGTTTTACCAACCACTTTACCTGTAGGTAATGTAATATTTTCTACCTCTGTCGTTTTGTTTTCAAAAGCATTGGATACACGAACTTCATCAATATCAAACCCTCTTAAAGCCGGGAAGTTAACAACGATCGGATCGTACATGGCTCCCCAGTCCGATACATCATCACCTTTGTAAAGCATCGCATTGGCCAATCCACGTTTAGCTTGGTCCATTGGAACTACATATGTTCCTTTTGGATAAGTGACACCATTTACTTCTGTATTTGTTGTCGTTTGTTCTACCTTTACACCGTTACGAAGTAAATAATCTATCATTTTCGTTGCTTCAAGAGTATTTTTTTGCCCCGCCACATCAGCTGGTATTACATAATATTCAGGGAAGAAGTTTTCATTGTCTCCTCTTACACGACCAATTGATTCTCCGTTAGCATTAACAAAGTATTCATCAACAGCACGATTATCTTCCCCATTTACACCACGCTTAAAAATTTCAAGCTGGTTTTTGTAAAGTTCATCTTTGTTTTCAGTAACATAAAGCGTAGCACCAAGACCCGTACCATACATAGCATCATATCCATTTTGACTTAATGCTGGTGTTTCAATGGTATGGCCAAGTGAACCATGCAACATCGTATACATCGCTGTATAGGCTGGAGTCATATCATCCCAACCATCCCCATAATCTAAGGCTGGAATTTGATAAGAGTTATAAGCAGAATTACTAATCCCTGCTTTCCCCATCGCATGAGCTTGGTCAATCATATTGCTATAAAGTAAATCATACTCAAAGTTCGGGTTATGTGGAGGAGTAGTTGGTTCAATTAAGAACCCATTTACATATCCATGCATATCAAGGAAGGAAAGTGGAGTCCACTTCGCAATCTCTTGAGTGAATTCCTGTGTTTCGATTTGAGTTTGATAGTGATTATCACGGTTTAAGTCAAATCCATTAGCATTTGCTCTAGTGTTAAGAACTCTGCCATCAGGGTTATTCGTAAACATATAAAGGAAGATGACATCATCAAGAACTTCATCCACATTCAATGTTACAGGTTTTTCCAGATCGTCAACAACCGTATTAAAAGTGACTTCCTCTTCAAGGGCAAATTTCTTAAATAACTCAACTTGTGCATCTACCCCCTCCACTTCATCAGGGTGAATATTGTTAATCCACACGGGAACTTGATAATCTCCCATTGTTCCATTTTGAAGCTTTTCTAACAAACTTTCAGGATTTTCTAATGCGGTAGGTAAAGTTTCGTTCAAATACTTATCAACTGCGGCTTGATCTCTTGCTAAAATAACAAAATGTAGGTCCCGACCTTGTACAGTTTTACCAAGACTTTGGTACTCAAGATAACGGTCATTTGCCGCATTTGCTTCCTCGAATACTTGATCAATCGTTGGCTTTAATTCCTCATAGAAATGAAATTGATCATACACATTAAGTTTGACCGTTTTGGATGCCTTTGTTTGACTTGCAGGATGTATTAACGCTAGCTCATAGTCTCCAATGTATTGTTGATATTGCGTACGAATCGTACGGTTTGAGAGATTGTCTCTATTATAAAGAAGACCAAACTCTAATGTTGCCTTGATGGTTGTTGTGCCATCAACAAAATGTGGCTCTTCGATCACCTTAATAAAAGGTTCGCCATTATAATTTGTCCCACTTGTCCACTTTTTCCATTCGGAGAGGCTCTTTCCTCCAAATTGAAACTCTAGTTGACTCAAATCAATATTATCCCCAAAATCCGCTTGAACTTCTACTGTTCTAGCCTCTGTTAATGAGAATAAAGACCTACTAGTCTCTAACTCTATCACATCGTAGGCTTCAACTGTTTCATTAGCTAAAACAGGAAATGCTGCCTGTGTGAATAGGGCTAGAACTAGTAAAAATCCTAGTAAAGCCGAAAATCGTTTCTTCATAAAATCATCCCTTCTATGTATATAATAGACTACCAAGTTAACGTAACAGAATATTCGGAAAACAAACAGGGGATTTAGTTCGATATACGAAGGGAATTGTTCGACAAATTCCGGCATTTACCTTGGATATATTGCTAACTACTAGTTCATAAGTCTCAACCTGCCCATAAAAACCTCTTCCCATGTTAGGAAAAACCCGTGATAGTGCTCTTTAGTCATTATTTGATTGTCTGATTTCAAGGGAGATTTGGACAAGATTTGATAGAATTTGATTTTAGGAGTCTGAATCTAGGGGGGATTTGGACAGGTTTTTGATTGAAATTGACTTTGGGTGTCCGAATCCAGGCGGTATTCGGACAGGGCTTGATAGAATTTGACTTTGAGCGTCCGAATCCAGAGGGTATTCAGACAGGACTCGATGGAATTTCCACTTGGGTGTCCGGATCCAGGCGGTATTCGGACAGGTTACGAACGATTTTCCACTTGGCTGTCCGAATCCAGCCTTCGAATGCCAATTATACTAAATAACTAGAATATTCCTTTGTATAAAAGAGAATAGCGTGAGTCAATTCTCACGCTATTTTATGTGTCATTTTATACTTATGCACCCGAAAACTATCATAGCAACCTATCTTTCTACAATATAAACACGTTCAGGACGGCCAACTGTCCCATAGGCTAAATCGGCTTCAATTTTTTCTACCGATACTAGATGCTCTAAATAACGGCGAGCGGTTGTTCTACTAACTCCAATTTCCTTTGCCACGCTTTCTGCTGTTAGACCCACTCCTACTTTTCCTAAAACTTCGAGTACTTTTTCAAGGGTTAATGGGTCAATTCCCTTTGGTAAATATGAGCGATCATTGTTACTAGTTACTTCTACTTCTTTCCGTAAAAGACTGTCAACCTCTTGCTGTGTAATAAGCGTATTTTCTTTTCCTAATAATTGTAGTTTTTTATGGAAATCTTGATATCGTTGCAATGCTTGCTTAAAACGGTCAAAGACGACAGGTTTAATCATATAATCGAACACACCGATACTAATTGCCTCTTGAACTTTATCTAACTCCTTTGTAGCGGTAATCATGATCACATTTGTATGCTTTTCAAGCTGTTTCGTTTCTTTCAGTAAATCCAATCCATTCATATCCGGAAAATAAACATCTAACAGGAGCAAATCTGGCTTCAAGATATCAATCAATGTTCTCGCCTCTAGATAACTAGCGGCAATCCCAACGACTTGAAATCCTTGTATTTGTTCTATATACCGCTGTTGTATCTCAGCAATTCTGAGATCATCTTCGACAATTAACACTTCGATCTCACGGTTCCGCATTGTTGACTCCCCCTATTTTTCGGTATCGCTACAGTAAAAATCGTACCCTCCCCTGATCTTGTTGAAAAGGTAATAGTCCCACCAAGAGCTTCAATTTCCTTATGAACGAGACTTAGTCCGATACCCGCATTACTCTTTTTGTTCTTGGTTGAATACCCTTCGCGAAAAATCAAATCACTTTTGCTACTTTCGATACCATTTCCGTTATCTTCGACCTCAATAATTAGATCTTTCCCGAGATCGGTTAGAAACAGGGTTACCATTTTTTCTTCTTTTTCATTGTCCCTTACTGCTTCAAAAGCATTGTTGACTAAGTTCCCAATTATCGTGACTAGCGAGTCTCTATTCATCTCATCAGGAATATCTTTAAAACTACTCTCTCTATCTAAAAGGAAATTCACTTTCCATTCACTCGCCAAGCTAATCTTTCCTAGGACAAATCCAGCAATTATAGGATCAGGAATTTCTTTCATCAGAAATTGAATGAACCCTTGCGCAACATCCACTTCATGAGATATAAAATCAATTGCTTCTTTATATGACCCTAATTGGATTAAACCTAATAAAGTATAAAGACGGTTGGAGTACTCATGTGTTTGTGCTCGTAATCCCTCTGCATAAGCCTTTACATGGGATAATTCCTGTAGTAAATGTGCTAGCTCAGATTTATTCCTTAAACTAGCAACCGCTCCAATAACGTTCCCTTTCGTATTATGGATAGGAATTCGATTAGTCAAATAGACCGAACCAAAAATCATCATTTCTTGGTCATATTCCGCCATTCCTGTCCGAACCACACTTAGGAGTTTTGTGTTCTCTAAAACCTCTTCAATTTTCTTACCCCGGAGTAGGACCTCATTGGGTACACGTAAAATTTTATGAGCGGTTTCATTTACAACTGTGATCCTACCATCTGTGTCTATTGCAATAATTCCTTCATGAATTGATTCTAAAATGGCATGTTTCTCCTGATACATCCAGGCAATTTC
This sequence comes from Bacillus coreaensis, assembly GCF_050586445.1. Taxonomy (NCBI): domain Bacteria; kingdom Bacillati; phylum Bacillota; class Bacilli; order Caryophanales; family Bacillaceae; genus Bacillus; species Bacillus coreaensis. The sequence continues at coordinate 71,249 of NZ_JBOCCY010000007.1, read as the reverse complement.
TTTTGGTTCTAATCCAAACATGGCTTTTTTAATATTTAAAGAGATTAAAAGAGCCGCTAGTAGGCCACCTATTAAAATCAGGAAAGTAACCACAAATATCTTTTTTTGTATTTTTGCCACCTTCATCTCTATATCCGTCTGGAGATACCCAACTGATACCACACCAATGACTTCTCCATGGTGAAAAATAGGTGTTTTCCCCCTGAGTGAAGGCCCTAATGTCCCCGTTGACTCTGAGATAATTGATTCCCCTTTAAAAACACGAGTATTATCTCCCCCAACCATCTTCTGTCCTAAACGAATAGGGTTCGGATGGGAATATCTAACCTCAGCTAGGTTCCCGATAACAATAAATTCCGCACCTACTTGATTTCGGATTTTTTCTGCAATGGGTTGAATAATAGATGCCGGATCTTCTGTCTGAAAAGCATCTTGTATTTCCGGTATATTTGCGACAGATTGGGCCACTGATAAGGCTTTTGAACCCATTTCATTTTTTAGATTCGTTTCCATGATTTGTTTAAAGGTATACCCAAATAACCCTCCAATCACAATAATGACAATAAAAATTCCTAGCATTAACTTTGTATGTAAACGCATCCAAACACCTCTATTCTCATTATAGTAAAAAAACTCCTTATTAAAAGGAGTTTTCGAACTATTTCAAATAATTTATCCTTCTACATTAATAATGACTTCTTTCCCTCTTCTCTTCATTAGGAAAGGAATGATTAGCCAAAGGAGTGTAATGAGTAGAAAAGCTAGAGAAATTGGTCTTGTTAAAAACACACTGAAATCTCCATTAGAAATGGTTAACGCTCTTCGTAGATTATTTTCAACCATCGGCCCTAACACCAACCCTAGTACTAGTGGTGCGATCGGATAATCGTTTTTGTTCAAAAAGTACCCAAGAATTCCACATCCTAATAACAGCAATAAATCGTATGTGGAAACTTGAACGGCATACACACCAAAAATGGAGATAGCGATAATAATTGGTATTAAGAATTGCTTTGGTGTTTGAATAATTTTTGCAAACACTTTTACCAATGGAAGATTTAAGATTAATAGCATAATATTCCCGATAAACATACTAGCAATTAGTCCCCAGGCTACCTGTGGGTGGTCTTCAAATAATAGCGGCCCAGGTTGGACGTTATACATCATCAGTGCTCCCATTAATATTGCAGTGGTACCTGAGCCAGGAATACCAAGCGTTAATAGCGGGATCATTGCACCACCCGATGCTGCATTATTTGCAGACTCCGGCGCTGCAACCCCTGCAATGGATCCCTTACCGAACTTAGAAGGGTTCTTAGAAATCTTTTTTTCCAGAATATAAGAAAAGAAGGAAGCGAGCGTCGCACCAGCTCCAGGTAATATTCCTACAAAAAAGCCGAGTATCGAACCTCTAGCAATCGGTCCAGCTGATTCCTTGAATTCATCCTTGGAAGGCAGTAAATTATTGATTTTTGCAATATGAACCTCATCTTCTTCTTTTTCTAAGATCGTCTTGAAAACTTCTCCTAGAGCAAACAATCCAACAGCTATCGTTAAAAATTCAATACCTTGATAGAGCCACGGAACATCAAACGTAAATCTAGCAATACCTGAGACATTATCAATTCCGATCGTTCCAAGAAGTAACCCACAAATGGTCATTATCAATGCCTTTGTAACAGATTTTCCGGCTAAACCACTAACAGCACCTAGACCTAATAACATGAGAGAAAAATATTCAGCAGGTCCAAATTTTAGTGCAACAGCTGACAGTGGTTTGGCCAATGCAATGAGGGCCACAAGTGTGATAATACCAGCAACAAATGAACCAATCGCTGCTATCGATAGTGCACTTCCTGCTCTTCCGTTTTTCGCCATTTGATATCCATCTAATGTCGTAACAACTGATGATGATTCCCCTGGCGTATTTAGTAGAATTGATGTGGTCGAACCACCATACATCGCTCCGTAATATACCCCAGCTAGTAGAATAATTGCACTCGTAGCTGCTTGCTCTGGAGGAAGTCCACCTGTAATGGATGCGGTGACTGGGATTAGCAGTGCTACCCCACTCATTGGACCAATTCCAGGCAGCACACCAACAGCTGTTCCTATTAGCACGCCGACAAATGCAAACGCGATATTATACCAGATTAGTGCTGTTCCAAAACCTTGAAATAAATAGTCAAGTGTGTCCATGCTTCCCTTCTCCTCTCTATACCCCTTTCATAGCTAAAACCAAATTGGCCAGCCAGGAAGAGTTCCTTTTAACACTTGTACATATAAAAAATACACAATTCCTGAAAAACAAGCAGATATGATAAGAGACTTCACCCATTTTGTACGTTCCATTGTCTGAAAACAGACAAATAAAAAGATAAAGGTAGTAATGACGTACCCTATTGTTTCTAATGTCAAAATATAAAAAAGTGTTGCAACAAAGATGATAAAAAATGGCTTGTATTGCAACTTCTCCTTTTCACCCTGAGGGTTCCTTGTCATAATCGTTTCGTAAAATAAACGAATACTTAATAGGACAAGTAAGGCACCGAGTATGGAAGGGAAAATATCAGGGCCTACAGAACTTCCATATGAAGTGCTAGCGAGATTTCGACTGCCGATAATAAACAGAACTCCAATTGCTAGAAACAAGACAGAAGCGATACGATCGAACTTAATATCCATTGGTACTCCCCTTTCAAAAAGCTTAAGGGGAGAAGGAAGCCTCCTCCCCTTAACTATCTATTTCTCCATACCTAACGCTGTTAATAATTGCTGAACCTGTGATTCCTGCTCCTCTAAGAACTTTGTGAAATCGGAGCTGTTTTTGTATTCCATTTCCCAGCCTTGTGTTTCTACTTCCTTCTTCCATTCTGGAGCATTCACAAGCTTTTCTAAGGATGACTCCCAATATTCTTTCGCTTCCTCTGACATTTTTTCAGGACCAAATACTCCACGCCAAATGGTAAACTCAGCTTCGACTCCTTGTTCAATCGCTGTTGGCACATCCTTGAAGTCACCACCAATACGCTCGGTTGAAGTGACAGCTAACACTCGTACATCTCCTGACTTTAAAAATTCTTTTACACTAGAAGCGTCCGTTCCAATTACATCTGCATTTCCACCAAGCAATGCCGTGATCGCTTCTCCCCCACCATCATAGGACACGTACTTCACTTTTGTCGGATCCACACCATATTTATAAGCGGGGAGAATTGAAATTAAGTGATCCATAGATCCTGGGGCAGAACCGCCTGCAAATGTTAGTTTACTAGGATCCTTCTTTACTTCTTCCAAAACTGACTTTAAGTCGGTAAACTTTGAGTCTGCTTTTACAACAATCGCTCCATAATCCTTCGTTAACTGTGCGAGAGGAGTTGTATTTTTGTACCCGAATGGACTATTTCCTTCTTTTTTCAGGTTATTAATGATAATCGGTGGGGAATTAACAAATAGCATGTCATTATTTTCTACTTGTTGGGTCGCATATTCTGCCATAAAAACAGCTCCGCCACCACCCGGTTTATTTTCAACCGTTAACGGTTGTTCCACAATCTTTGTCTCTGCTAACACCTTTGTCAACGATCGGGCCGTTAAGTCCCAACCACCACCTGCTCCTGATGGTGCTACCACCGAAATAGCTTTTGTAGGGTACCCTGAGCTTTTTTTCTTCTTGTCAGATCCTGCTGTTTGTTCACCACTACTGCAGGCACCTAGGCTGAGCGCCAATACTCCTGCACAAAAACAAGCTGAGATTTTTTTAATAGAAAACATTTTGAATCCCCCTTTGTAAGCGTTTTCCTAATTTTACATAACTTTTGAACATTTTTTGAATTATACATTTAAACAACATTAAAAACTTATTAATCATTTTGTTCATATTGTTCATGAGGAAAAACAACACAAAAAAAACCAGTTTCGTCATAGAAACTGGTTACGTCTATTACACTTCTACAGTGAGAATTTCTTCTATTTCTTCTTGAATTTCTTTACTTACGGATAACAAACGTTTTTTTCTTATTTCTAGATCCGTGTCTTTATCAATAAATTGATTGGTATGTTTGTCAAAGCAAGGGAAGCAGATTGAATAGAAGGTTTTTTTCTCCTTCTTTAGAAACTCAAACTCCCAAGTTTCTAACTCCAAATAACTAACTCTGTTATTTGTTTCTTTTTTACAAATCTCGCATTGTGTTGTCATTTTTTTATCCTTCCTTACCTCTTGCTTTTATTTTTTCGCTAATTGACGTTCTTTAATTCTCTTTAAGCGCCCATGATATTTCATAATATTTGCTTGTGATTGTTTCGCTTCCTCAGTAGTAGGCTGAAGGTTTTCGATATCCCAATACGTTACAACCACGTCTAATACTTGATCAAAATACTGTAATGGACCGTAATTCGCTTCTAGCGCGATTGTTTTCATTCTCTCACTAAAATCTGGCATAACGGCACCTGGCATAGAGAAATTGATAATCACATCTTCGAAAAATACAAGGAAATTAGGATCAAGTTCCAGATGTGCTTTCACCGTATCACGATAGAACGCATAATGAAGAGCTTCGTCTTTCGCTAGTCTTCTTAACAAAGTTGCCAAATCTTTATCATGAGGACTAGCAATTTTTGCGACATTATTGTAAAAAACTAAAGTAGCTAACTCTTGCAAAGAAGTATAAGCCATCGTTGCTAATGGGTTCGTGAAGTCAGGGAACCAACCACTTTCAACCATTCGCTTTCTTAGTTCATGTAACCGTTTCGGATCTACGTTACGCGTCACCAATAAATAGGTTTCAAGTAAACTAGAGTGTTGGTCTTCTTCTGCCGTCCATGTGCGAACAAAATCACTAATGACTTCCATAGAGTTTTTAAAAGTATAATCCAAATGAGATGTATACCAAGGCAAATTCACTTCTGTTAGTAATGCTGTCTCAATTGCTACAATAACGGCTTCAGGAAGAGTCACTTGACTTTTATCCCAAGGAACTCTCTTAAAGGACATCGCCTTGTCCCACGGTATGAATTCATGGTAACTCCAGTCAATATTAGCTGACCGTTCCTTATGTAATTGATATAATTCCTTAATTCTTGGTTCTAAACGTGTATCCAAATCTGAATTTAACATCGATTAACCCCTTACATTTTTTACTTTCTAGCTTTAGTAGATGATTTTAACAGAATTTTTCGATAAGATAAAGAAATATGAATAATAAAAAACTGTAAACACAAGAATGTTTACAGTTTTAGGATGATTAGAAAGGAACTTTTTTATAGTATCTTCTTGTCGTGAGAGGATGATTTCTGACTTCTTCTAAATGACAGCTTATTCTTTCTAGTAGAGTTGCCAATACGATTGGCGATAAAAACGGTTTAAATTGCTCTGATATTCCTTCGAGTGGATAATCTTTTGTATCAAACACGGTTAATTCCTTTGAAAAGTGGTTCGCAAAGCGTTCCACTCTTTCCGTCAGAGAACGTACTCTTCCTTCTCCTTTTAACAATACTATACTTGTATCTTCTTCTACTAACTCAAGTGTTCCATGGAAGAAATCAGAGGCGTGAACAGGGCGAGTCTTAATCCACTGCATTTCTTCTAAAATACACATGGCATAATAGTAGGTTTGCCCCCAATCAATTCCCGCTCCAGAAAGGATATGATACGGAGTGTCTTTATGCTTTTGTGCAAACTCTTTTGCCCGATTTTCCGTAGCTTCCTTTACCTTCAATAAAGCTTCTGGTAACATTTTCAGCTCTTCCATCCATTGATGATACTCAGGGAACTCCTGTCTCTTATACATTAACCGAAAAGCGATGAGGAACGATTGAAGGTAGAATGATTCACAAGATGTGTCATCCTCTGCAAAATTGACAAAAGAATAATCCGTCGCTTTAGTAAGAGGTGTATTCGCATGACCTACCAAGCAAATAGTCTTGGCACCCTTTTCCTTACAAAAATTTGCCACTTCCACCGTTTCTCTCGTTGTTCCTGATAAAGACGGAAGAATAACCAAAGATTGTTCACCTAAATGCTGGTGATCCGTAACCATTAATTCAGACGATATTTCTGTAAAAGCCGGTAAGGTTGAGTGATTCTTTAAAATGTATTCTGCCGCATACATTAAGATAGCAGCTCCACCTGTACCAACAAAGAATACATTTTTTATACCTTTTGTGACTAACTCATCTATTACTTCGTCTAATTCGTCTTTTAATCCGATCGCCCCATTTTGAATACGTAAAAATCGATCACTGTCAAAGTTAAACATCGCTTCCACCCCTTAGTACTCCATTTTGCGGTAATATCTTCTAAGCTCTAGAGGATGATTTCTTTCTCTTTCTAGATACACACTAATCTGACCAGTTAATGCCCAGTTTACATTGACAGCAAAAAACTTTCGAAACTTTTCACTAATCCCTTCTAACGGATATTCCTTTGTATCAATGATAAATAATTCTTTTGTAATTTTTTCAGCAAATCTTTCTACTCGATCTACCAGAGGTCTTGTTTCATCTTCCCCCTTAAACAAAATGACACTTGTATCTTCCTCGACCAGCTCTAATGTCCCGTGGAAAAACTCTGCCGCATGAATCGATTTTGATTTAATCCACTGCATTTCTTCTAAGATACACATGGCATAGGAGTAAGTATTACCCCAAAGATTTCCTGCTCCAACTAACATATGGTATCCGGTATCTTTGTGCTTAATGGCAAATTGCTCTGCACGAGGGTCAAATGCTTCAACAGCATGAACGATTCCTTGTGGAAGAAGTGATAACTCTTGAGTAAATTGTTCATAATCAGGGAATTCACCATGATTATGAATGAAACGAGCAGTAAGTAGCTGAAGGTGAACAAAGAACGTGTCAAATGAATGCTTTTCCCTGCCTGTCGAAATGCAATAATCCACAGCATCTGCTAGGGGGGTATCCGGAATGGCAACTAAACCAATGGTCGTCGCCCCTTTGGCTTTACAAAATTCTGCTGCAGCTACGGTTTCTTTCGTTGTACCAGTGACAGAAGCAAATATGCAAACAGAGTCCTTGGTTAAATGACGATTGTTCATGACTATTAATTCAGCTGCAATCTCCGCATGAACATCCAAACTCGAGTTCGATTTAAAAATATATTCATAAGGATACATCATCGCAACGGTTCCACCAGATCCAATCAAAAAGATATTTTTAAAGCCCTTATTTGAAATATCATCTACAATTCTTTCAATTTCACCTTTCTTTGCCATTCCTTCCTCTCCGACTAACTGTAAAAATAGATTTGAATCAAATTTTAACATGACAATCCCTCCACATTTTTTATGAATTAATTTATATAAGGAGCTAACGTTTCAAGAGATTTTTCGATTGCTTCGTTTGGATTCAGCAAATACTCTGTTGAAGTAAATTCGAGAGTAAGCGCACCTTTGTATTCATGCTGAACTAATGTTTGAATATAGCTTTCTAATGGAAGGTTTCCATCTCCCCAGGCTAAATGCCCGGTTGGTTTTCCATCAATAAAATGAATATGGGCGAGTTCCAACTGATCAAAATAGGTTGCTAAATTCTCCCCTTCAACGGACATAGGAATAGTATCCACCATCCCTTTTAAATAAGGAGAAGAAATCTCATTAAGGCATTCTTTTAAATCCGGTAATGTGTTTACGATATTCGACTCCACTTTTTGTAATGGCTCTAACGCTAACACGATTCCTTCTTTTTCAGCATAATTTGATAGAATGCCTAGAGAGGCTTTTGATCTTTTTAATGCCTCCTCACTTCTTTCATTTCGATATCCCCAACCAGCCGTAACTAATACCATAGGAGCTTCTAATTCCACTGCCGCATCAATTGACTTTTGAAAATAACGGATACTTCTCTCTCTTATTTCTGTTTCTTTTGCAGCTAGATTGATTGGATACATACATTGTTCAGGAGTAAAACATACGACTGATAATTCTCGTTGATGAATTTCCCCTCTAATTCGACGAATATCCTGTATCGAAAAATCCTCGACATACATATGCGGAGCGGCACCCCACACTTCAATTTGCTGGAATTCAAAATGCACCATAGCATCCAAAAAGTATTCAAAAGGGTAATGTAGATAATGGAAGTTCATACCAGTAATCTGTTTTCTGGAAATCTTCTTCATTTGCAACCCTCCTATTGGTATATACCATTTATATTCGTCTATATTAGTAAAAAATACCAATATAGACGAATATAAATTTTTATCCTTTCACTCCACCTGCCGATATCCCACGGACAAATTGTTTTTGAAAGATAATATAGGCGATAATCATCGGTAGTGCTGAAATAGCTAATCCCGCCAATTGAATTCCGAAGTTCGTGTTTAATTGACTTCTTAAATTCATCAATCCAACTGGAATGGTTCTAAGGCTTGAATCCTCAATGAAAACCAATGCGAACATGAACTCATTCCAAACATTCATGGCAGTTAAAAGCGCACAAGAAGCAATAATTGGTCTTCCCATTGGAATAACAATATTCCAGTACACTTTCCATCGATTACATCCATCAATAATAGCTGCCTCTTCAAGTTCTCTAGGAATCGATAAAAAATACGATCTCATTAAAAAAATTGCAAATGGCAGTTGGAAAGCCACATATGGAATAATTAACGCCCCATACGTATTGTAAAGTCCAACCCCTTGAAGCAGTTTGTATAGAGGAATCAAACTTACTTGAGGCGCAAGCATTAACCCACTCAAAATGATGATTAATAGTATATTCTGTCCTTTAAAGCGAAATCTACTTAAACCATAAGCTGCCATTGATCCAAACAGTAATACGGTAACGACCGATACCACGGTTATAAACACACTATTAAAAAAGTACTTACCGATTCCAGCATCCCATGCAGCCTTGTAATTTTCCCATATCCACTCTTCAGGAAGGGACCAGGTATTTAAAAAGAAATCACTATTTGTTTTTAACCCGCTTAATGCTAGCCAAATAATCGGGAAGATAATTACTAAGGAAAACAAACTAAACCACACCAAGATAATCACTTGAAAGATTCTATTTTTTAGTATTGTCATCCGCTTATTCCACCTCCTGTCCCGATTTTCCCAACTTCATTTGGATGAGAGATAGGGTCAGCGTGATGATAAATATAATTGTCCCAATCGTGGATGCATAACCCATTTCATCGTTACGAAAAGCTGAACGGTACAACATCGTTCCTAGAACTTCTGTTGATCTTCCCGGTCCACCAAACGTCATCACATAGACCTCATCAAAAACCTTGAAAGCTCCAATTACAGTAATGACACTACCGACCAAAATCATTTCCTTTATTTGTGGTAGTGTGATATGAAAAAATGAGTTAATCTTTGATGCACCATCAATCATCGCTGCCTCATAATATTCCATCGGGATTTTCTGCATAGCAATAAGAAAAAGCATGGTCATATATCCTGTATATTGCCACTGTGACACGGCTACTACTGCATATATCGCTGTTTTACTATCTCCTAACCAGGAATGAACCCACTCTGATTGTCCAATAGCGTTTAACACACCATTCACTAATCCGATTTCCGGATTATAAATCAGCTGCCACATTAAGCCTACTACCGCAATCGATATAACAGAGGGAATAAAGAATACGGTTCTAAAAAAGGGTTGAAACCTTCTAATCAGTTTATCTTCTAATATAGCTGCTATAATGATTCCCCCACCGACCTGGCAGATCAATGAAACAATCGCGTAAAGGGAATTATTTTTTAATGCGGTAAAAAACACGGGATCTTTAAAAAGCCTTACATAATACTCGAAGCCGACAAACGTTTTTCCTGCCTCAAAGGAATTCCACCTAAAAAAACTATTGTATAAATTAAGGACAATCGGTAGAAATACAATAAACAGGATTAGAAGGAGTGCTGGTAAAATAAAAAGGAATGCCGTTCGGCCGTTTCTATATGTTTCTTTCATCCTTCTCCCTCCTATGAGGGGGCAAGTAATAAAGAATGACTACCTGCCCTGTTCTATTTATTCCACTTCACTCTGCACTTGTTTAGCTACAGCTTGAACTTCTTTAAAAATATCCTCTGGAGATTTGGAGCCGTCAAGAAGTAGTTGAATGTTTGATAGATACACGTCTGCGACTTTCGCATGAACATCTGTATCCAACCACTCGGCCATTCCTTCCGCTTGCTTCATGTAATCCACACCTTCAGCCACTTGCTTTAGAGCCGTGTCTGGGTTCGTAGCTCCTTCAATTGGACTCGGCCAACCAATATCCTTCACAAGTTTTAATGAGTTTTCTTTACTTGTTAAAAACTTTAAAAACTCCACTGCTTCTTTTGGATGTTTCGTTTTCGAAGAAACAATAAATCCATCTGGAGCACCAGTTATATAATTTTGACTTCCATCTCCATCAGCTATAGACGGCATAGGGAAGAATCCCCAGTTCCCTTTCAATGCGTTTTCAACATCTTGAAATTCTTCCAATTCCACGTAGAAAATAGCCCCTTTTCCTGCAAAGAACATTTGCTTCACCATATCGTGGGAACTAGAGTTTACGTTCTCCATAAAATAGCCTTTTTCGTTCAATTCTGCTAGCATTTCCATCGCTTTTACGTACCCAGGATCAGTGAACTCTCCTGAACGAGGATTATAATCGTTCATTCGAACTTCTTGATCCACCATTTTTTGGTTCAGTCCCGTTAAGTAATGAATCGCTGCCCAAGGGCTTTCATTCCCAAGCATCAGTGGTGTTTCGCCTTCTTCTTTTAAGGTATCAAGAACATCTAAAAATTCATCCCATGTTTTAGGTGCTTGAAGACCATGCTTATCAAAAATCTCCTTATTATAAACAAAGAACTTTCCATTGAATCTCAAAGGAATTCCGTAATTTTTCCCATCAGACGAAAATGGCTGTAGGGAAGCCGGAATAAAACTGTCTTTCCAGGCTGTGTCTTCTTCTAAATACGGGGTGAGATCTAAGGCGGCATCGGCACGAACAAATTTCCTAGCAAATTCACCTGACCAAGAGAACATAATATCTGGAACCTCACTTCCCCCAAGGATAACCCGTAGTTTATCTTTGATCGGTTCGTCAGCGATCGCTTCCATCTTAATCTTAATATCTGGATTTTGATTTTCGAATTCTTTTACTACTTCCTCAAAATAAGGGGCATATTGTGGTTGAGGCCATTTATGCAAAAATTTTAAGACAATCTTATCCGATTCTTCTTCATTTGATGAGATAGAACTGGAACAACCCGTAATGACCAATGCTAACATAAGCATAAATACAATTAATAATTTTGTTCTCATTCATTGACCCTCCTTATTGTTTTGAGCATAAAATCTTTAAGGTTTTAGTCTTCCAAAACCTCACCACCCCCATCTCTTATCTATCTATGATTCTTAAATTCTTTTAAAAAGAATTTAGAATTCAATACCAAACCCAAAAGCTCCGTCTACTAAGCAAGTTTGAGCAGCAAATTTCGCTCCTGCTTCAAGGCTTTGTTTGATCAACTGCTCCTCCTCCACCTGTATCTTTTTCCCTTTTATGTACTCAAGGATAAAAGCCGTGAAAAAAGAATCTCCTGCGCCAAGAGTATCCACTGGTTTGACATAATGGGGCTTCTGTTCAAAAAAGTTTGTCCCGTTAAATACCATTGCTCCTCTCGAACCCATCGTCCCAATAGCCATCGAACTTCCTAAAGAACACACGAATGATAACAAGTCTTTTATTTCATCTGTTTTTAATTGACCACACGAGAGAAGGCTAATATTTACATGAGGGCAAACCTCTTTTAAAACGCTTTCATTATAATCGGTTGAAAAATCGAAGGAAACGAGAATACCAGTTTCCTTTAACTTGTGTAGTTCTCCTTCCATTCCGCTATAAATACTACTATGTGCTAATTCAAATGTTTGGATATAATTCAAATCTTCTTGTGTGAGAATGATAGGATGAGTATTTTGTACACCTCCATCATTCCCACCGATAAATACTCTGTCCCCATCAACAAGATCAACGGCAGCAAATCCATTTTCCCCAGGATGCTGTCGACAATGAGAGATATCGATCTGCAAATGATTTAGCGTTTCAATAATATGATTTGCTGCTTTATCATCACCAAAAACACCTAAATAAGCAGTATCTACTCCTAGTTGCTTAGCATAGACGCTTAAGTTAAGTGCATTTCCTCCAGGATACATAATTTTCTTGTACATATACTTATCCACCACATTATCTCCAATCCCAATGACTCTCATCACTTTCCCCTCCTCTTCCTTCTATTGGTATATACCATTTTAACTAATCTGAAATGACCGTCATTTCAGATGTAACTCAGAATAAAACCTAACAATATCACTTCTAGTAAGTGATGTTGAATATTCAATTGGATGGCCCTGATCATCGTAGGCAACCGCTTCACGTAATACACATGGACTCTCAGATCGAATTCTAAGTAATTTACTATCACTTTCTTCTGCTAGTTTCACCTTCATATACTCTTTGGCCTTAACTAACGTAATTCCATAATCATTTTCTAACATTTGATAAAGCGAATGTTTATTTGTAATTCGGTGATCAATGTCTGGACAGTATTTATAAGGTATAAAGGATTCTTCAATAGAAATAGGGATTCCATTCACATTTCGCAAACGCTTCAGGATAACAATTTCTTCACCAATTGGGATATGTAGCTTATTTCCAATACCTGGTTTTGCTGCACTCTTTTTAATTGAAAGCACTTGGGTACTTGGTGTTAACCCCTTACCCAACATCGTCCTTGTAAAGCTATTAAAAGTAATGAAATCCATTTCAATTTTATAATTAGAAATAAAGGTTCCTGCACCAACTCTTCGTTCCACTACCCCTTCTCTTTCTAAAATGGAAAGCGTATGTCTTGCTGTCATCCGACTGATTCCATATTGTTCAGCTAATTCCCTCTCAGATGGGAGCTTATCTCCATGTTTTAGTTTTCCACTTTCAATATCATCAATGATTTTATTTTTTAACTGTTGATAAAAAGGTGTTTCTTCTTCCCCTTTATACATTCCCTCACCTGCTTCAAATGGTTAAATACTTTGATCGTTCTATTTACATTATATAGTAAAATTCAATGTTCTGTCTTTTGCTTTTGTAAGTAACTTTGGTATATACCATTTTAGGTAAGGAGGAAATGAAAATCTCTGTAGAGTAGTAATTGATAGGTTTTGATTATAGGATGTTTGAAAGCGATTACATTCTTATTAAATTTAGAATAGTTTAAATATTCAGTGTTGTCAACAAAACTATAGAATTTTTTCAATTTTTCCATCAACAATTTCCAACATATTTTTTAAGCGAACTCTTTTTTTCCCCAAAAGAAAAGACCGTGATTTATTGGATCACGACCTTTTATAATAGATTTTTATCAAATGTGTACGTTTACCTCGTTCATTTCCTTATTACCCGACACTTTAACAGGGGCTGTTTCCTTTAAGCCAAAAGATAATAGGAAGAATACAATGGCAGCTCCACTTGCCAGCCATAATGGAGCGTACAAACTGTATTTGTCTGCTAAAACACCTGCAACGATTGGGCCTAAAGTGCCTCCAATAATCTCTCCAGTTAAAACAATAACTGCTATTGCAGTGGCCGCGAACGTTCTTGGTACTGACTCGGAGGGAATAATGGCTAGATAAAGCGGTTGACCTCCGAATCCGATAGCTAGTATGAAGACAGAAATAGCTAGTAAGGCAAAATTACTATGAAAATTAGCAATGGCTAACGGTAGGAAAATAGCTACAAATGTCACTGGGGTGATGACCGCTTTACGCCCAACCTTATCGGATAAATAAGGAATAAATAACTGCCAAAAGAACATAGCAATTCCTAAAATACCTAATACAATTCCGTATTGTGCTTCACTGTATCCAGATACCCCTGATAAGAATAATGGCATAAAGCTAGTGAATACCAATAAATACATCATGTAAAAAATAGCTATTAGCATGCCTACCCATACGTTTCTTGTTTTAAAAACACTTTTATATTCGCTAAAAGTTGGTTTTTCCTGTTTTTCTCCACTTTTTCCAGTGGAATGTAGGAGTGGCTCTCTCATGTAAAACATTAATATGATAGCAAGGATTACTCCAGGAATTGCAAGAGCAAAGAAGGAATAGCGCCAATTTGTTGCCGCTGCAATGGCCACGACCAGGACAGGCGCAATCGCATTTCCTAATAGCGGCCCAGAGCTTTGAATAAAGCCCATGTTAAATCCTCTTCGTTTCGGAGTAGATTCTGCCATGATCGAAGACTGAACTAATGGAATAACCGGTCCCTCAGATGCTCCCATTAATAGTCTAACAAGGATAAGGGAGCCAAGCCCTCCAACAAGTCCAGAAGTAAAGGTTGCAGCTGAAAAGATGAGAATAAAAATAATTAAGGTTTTTTTCTTTTTTCCAAGAAAGTCAGATAAACTAGCAAATAATAAGGTTGATAATCCCCAGGCAATAGAGGTCGCTCCAACGATCATCCCCATTTGTGTGTTATTCAGTCCTAACTCTGGTGCGACAAAAGGGAATAAGTAGATAATGCTAAGTCGATCCATAAATACCAAGCCAAAAACCAGAAACAACACGAATAATATACCATTTTCATATCGGAAAAAAGATTGCTTTTTTTGACTCACAGCCCAACACCCCTTTTTATGATTCTACCTATAGGGACTACCCTTACCCTTTTTAGTTTAGGATTTGCTGATTAAACTCCAATCCTTTAAACTCCATCGGCAAACCAACATAATTTTCAGCCAAACTTCTTGCAGCCGCCTTGGAAGAAGTAACATAATCGAGCTCAGCGATTTGAATTCCATATTCGTATGGAGTCTGTTCCACATTTCTATGAAGCATTGTGGTCATCCACCAAGAGAATCTCTGGGCTTTCCATATTCTTTGTAAGCAAATGGGGGAATAATTCCTCAACGTATCTTCATTTCCTGAATGATAAAATTCATTGATTCCTTTCGCTAATACTTGAATATCAGCCACTGCTAGATTTAATCCCTTTGCACCAGTTGGCGGTACAATATGTGCGGAATCACCCGCTAGAAATAATCTTCCATACTGCATCGTTTCACAAACAAAGCTTCTCATTGCAACAATATTTTTCTGAATAATCGGTCCATCAATTATTTTCCATCCATCTAAAGTATCAACCCTTGCATGTAGCTCCGACCAAATTCTGTCATCTGACCAATTGGCAATATCATCTTTGGGATCAACTTGAAGGTAGTGGCGTTGAATCTTAGGGGTACGAGTACTTAATAGTGCAAAGCCTCGGTCGTGGTGAGCGTAGATAAGTTCTGGATGTACTGGTGGAGTTTCGGCAAGAATCCCTAGCCAACCAAAGGGATAGATTTTTTGTTTTTCCACTCTTTCTTCTTTTGGAATCGCTTGACGGCTTGGTCCATGAAACCCGTCACAGCCTGCTATGAAATTACATTCAATTTGTTCTACCTCAGTCCCATTTTCCTGTATAAAGCTTATGCTAGGAGATTGGGTTTCTATATCATGAAGCTGAACGTCCTTCACATTAAAGTAGATCTTTCCATCAACCTTTAGGCGAGCTTCAAGCAAGTCCTTGATCACTTCATGTTGAGGATAAACCATTATTTTCTTTCCATCGGTCAATTCACTCATATCAATTCTATGTCTACGACCATTAAACTGAAGTTCAATTCCATGGTGAATATGCCCTTCTCTCATCATCCTGCTTCCAATCCCTGTACTATTAAGCAAATCAACTGTTCCTTGCTCGAGCACTCCTGCACGAATCGTCCCCTCAATCTCAGCCTTCGAACGACTTTCAAGGATAATAGAGTCAATTCCTTGAAGATGCAGGAGATGGGACAGCATCAATCCAGCTGGCCCCGCTCCAATGATCCCTACTTTTGTTCGCATAAAACCACACTCCTTTTATTGTTAACGCTTTCAAATCTGCTAATTTAAAATCATTTATTTCTTTACCGCTTTACTATCTTCCATTTCTTCCACGCCTAACACCCTTTTGGAGTCAAAGGTTAGCAATACGTTCCAGCTTCCTGAGGATTGCCCATCTGCTAAGTAGGCTACCTCACTATCTTCATGAAGCATGCTAAACAACATAGCCAGATGACGTCCACCAGACTCAACCCTAGCCATTCTTGCATACTCGGGTAGCATGTCGTAAGCAGATTGGTAGTCTTTGTTCATGACGAACTCCATGAACTGTTTATCAAGAGAATGCTCCGCTACGGTTGGCTTATTATGTCGGCCGCGTACTAAATTATGTGATAAAGCTCCACTAGATACAAAGACAACTTTTTTTTCGGTTGAATGCAAAACTTTAGCAATCTCTTGACCCCATTTATATGTTTCTTCAATACTAGCAGCTAGAGTAACTGATAAATTAATGATAGGAATATCTTCTTTCGGTACAAGATACCTTAGTGGGACAACTGTTCCGTAATCCCAAATATAATAGGGATCATTTACTCCTTGAACCTGTAATCCAGCATTCACCCCAGCTTGAACTAGCTGATTAGCCAAATCAGCATCTCCTGGATAATAATAAGGAAGATCCTTAATGAGATCGGGAGCTTCATAGGCTGTTAATATCCCTTTATGCTCGGGTGTACAATCTACATAATGGAAAAAAGTAGATGGCCAATGGCAGGATACTAACACAATGACATCAGGAGCAATTCTTTCGATATCCTTTGCCACCTCTTTTAATCCTTCTACCATGTTTCTTTGAAAATCCGGGACTCCATCTTCATGACAGATACTTGGAACATGTGGAACTAATGTACATAACTCAACAGTCATAGTGAACCTCCTATTATAGTCTTTACGATTTTGACTTTGGAACTCCGGCTACTCCCCAATGAGTTTTCGGAATCTCTGTCACTAACACTCGAATACTCTCTTTTGGAGCGTCCAATGTTTCAGCAACTGTATTTGTAATATTGTGAATCACTTCTGCGATTTTATCCTTTGGTCTTCCTTCCATCATTTGAACCTGAATGATTGGCATAAGGTGCCTCCTTTCTCTTCATTTAAAACTAGTCTGTCACCACGAAAGATACTTCACCTAATCCATCGAATCGGCCCGTGACAACATCTCCTTTTTCTAGCAAAATGGCACTGGTAATCGCTCCAGATAAAATCACATCGCCCTTTCGAACCCTTTCCCCTCTACGCGATAGCATATTTGCTAGCATCGCAATCGCTTCCGCTGGGTGTCCAAGTACAGCTGCTCCTGCACCTAGTTCCTTTATTTCACCATTAATAGAAAGTGTCACACCTACTAAATCAAGATCAAATTTATCCGGCTTATGAAAAGATGTACCGAAAACAACTCTAGATGTGGAAGCATTGTCTGCAATTACGTCTGGTAAAGTAAATTGGAAATTGACATACCGACTGTCAATCAGTTCAAGAGCTGGAATAACATATTCTGTTTTTGACAACACATCTGCTGCTGTTACGTTTGGTCCTTCAATGTCCTCTCCAATTACAAAAGCAATCTCTGCTTCTACTTTTGGGTGAATCATGTCCTGTAAATGAACCTTTCCACCATTGTCAATCAACATATAATCAAACACATATCCATAAATGGGCTCGTTTACATTCATTTGCTGCATCTTTGCTTTGCTAGTTAAACCCATTTTAGGTCCGACAATTCTTCTCCCTTCTTCTAGCTTAATTTTAACGAGCTCCTGTTGGACGAGATATCCTTCCTCCACAGAAAGATCCGGTTTGATATTCTCCGTTACTTTTACGACCTCGCGTTTCTCTTCTTCACCAGCAATCAAATATTTAGCAATCTCTTTATATTCCACTGTCGCCATTACATTTCCTCCTTATAATCCGGCCGTTTGCAGTTTTTGGGGCAAGTTCCGCCGCTACATCAAGAATCATATCTTCCTGACCGCCAACCACTTTCATTTTCCCAAGCTCAACGAGAATATCACGGGAGTCAATTCCAAATTTTCTTGCTGCAGCCTGAGCGTGTAATAGAAAGCTAGAATAGACGCCTGCATACCCCAACACCAAACCGTCTTTTGTGATTTCTTGTGGTTTTTCTAAGATAGGAGCAACGATGTCCTCCGCTACATCCATCATTTTGTAAAGATCGACTCCTGTCTGAATTCCTAAACGGTCGAGCACAGCTACGAGTACTTCAGTCTGAGTGTTTCCTGCACCAGCACCAAGACAGCGGATGCTTCCATCAATCCGTCTAGCTCCTTCTTCAATCGCGGTAATACTGTTTGCCACTGCCAACGATAAGTTGTTATGGGCATGAAACCCAATATCAATTGAAAGACTTTGTCTAAGTGCACGGATTTTCTCCTTCACTTCATGTGGCAAAAGAGCTCCTGCAGAATCAACCACATACACTGTATCCGCACCGTAACTCTCCATTAGTTTTGCTTGCTCCACCAACTTTTCGGTAGGAGCCATATGAGACATCATTAAGAAGCCTACCGTTTCAAGGCCTAATTCTTTTGCAAGAGCAATATGCTGCGGGGCGACGTCGGCCTCTGTCACATGAGTCGCCACTCTCACCATCTTGGCACCAAGCTGTGCCGCATGCTTTAATTCTTGCTTCGTTCCAATTCCAGGAATAAGAAGAACAGAGATTTTTGCCTTTTTTACTGTTGCAGCCGCTGCTTCAATTAATTCCATTTCATTCGTTCGAGAAAATCCATATTGCAATGAGGACCCACCTAATCCATCTCCATGTGATACTTCAATATAAGGAACATTTGCTTCATCTAACCCCTTTGCCACTTGAGTAACCTGCTCCACTGTGAATTGATGCCGTATCGCATGACTACCATCCCTTAAAGCAACCTCCGTCAATATTACATCCCGTTTTTCTTCCATTTTAGCTCCTCCTTTCTGTTATACAATGGCTTGTGAAATTTTACGTTTTGCCCATTCTTCCGCTACTTTTACAGCTGCTGCCGTCATTATATCCAAATTTCCAGAATACTTCGGCAAATAATCACCTGCACCTTCTACCTCAATAAATACCGTCACATGGTTTCCATTGAAGATGGGTTCCTGTCTTAACTTATATCCAGGTACATATTCTTGCACTTGTTTTTCCATTTCTTTGATGGAACGAGTAATCCCCTCTTCATCCACCTGATCGCCTTTTACTATAACATGGATGGTGTCTCTCATCATGATTGGAGGCTCGGCTGGATTTAGGATAATGATCCCTTTTCCCACTCTTGCACCACCAATTTTTTCAATTCCACGAGCGGTCGTTTCTGTGAACTCATCAATATTTGCCCTTGTTCCCGGACCCGCACTTTTACTAGATATGGTTGCAACAATTTCCGCATATTCCACTGGTTGGACAGAGTGTATCGCATGAACCATTGGAATCGTCGCCTGGCCCCCACACGTTATCAGATTAATATTATCTGCGTCTACATGCTCTTTTATATTTACAGGCGGGACAACAAGTGGCCCCACCGCTGCTGGTGTTAAATCAAGCACCTGTTTTCCTGCCTCACGTAAAAGCTTTGCATGCCTTATATGCGCTTTCGCTGACGTTGCATCAAACACGATATCTGCGAGTTCTGGTCGTTCTAAGAATCCATTTAATCCACTATCAATCGTTTCATATCCAAGCTCTCTCGCTTTTTTTAACCCGTCAGAATTAGGATCTATTCCAATTACCGTCGTTAACTCTAGAACCTCTGACCGACCAAGCTTCATCATGAGATCTGTACCGATATTCCCTGATCCAAGAATTGCCACTTTCACTTTGCCCATAACACCCATCCTTTCCTATTAAAAATGAACTTTTACTTCCCCAAGATGAGCAAATCTAGCAGAGAATAAATCTCCAGCTTTCGCATCTGCAGCTGCCGATAGTGCGCCAGATAAAATAATTTCTCCTGCTTTCAGAGGAATTCCAAATTCAGATAATTTGTTTGCTAACCAAGCAACACATGTAGCTGGGTTTCCAAGAGCAGCAGCTCCCACTCCGGTATTCACAATTTCATTGTTTTTCGAAAGCACCATGCCAAGCAATTCGAGATTGATTTCGTCCACCTTAGCTTTTCTGTCTCCAAGTACGTAGAAACCGGAAGAGGCGTTATCTGCAATCGTATCAGGAAGCTTAATCTTCCAATCTTTCACTCTACTATCTACAATTTCGAGTGCAGGGACAATAAAATCCGTTGCTTGTAAGACATCGAGTGTCGTAATATTTGGGCCTATTAAGTCCTTTTTTAGAACAAAAGCTAGTTCGGCTTCTACCTTTGGTTGCAAGACTTTCTCGATTGAAATCGTACCCCCATTTGTTACTTCCATGCTGTCTAGCAAATGACCATAGTCAGGTTCATCCACCCCGAGAAGCTTTTGCATAGCAAGAGAGGTGAGTCCGATTTTCTTCCCAATAATTTTCTTTCCTTGTTCCACTTTCATTTGAATGTTTTCTAGTTGAATATGATACGCTTCCGTTACAGAAAGACTTGGATCTAAGGTCGTAAGGGGATTGGTCCCTACACCTGTCTTTTCAGCATCAAATAAAAGGGCAGCGTATTCTTTTATTTTATTTGTTACAATTGACATTTCCTTCTCACACCTTCCCTACAGTTTGATCGTAATATTGGACAATTCAGAGTAAAAATCAAGGCTATGCATTCCTCCGGTTCTACCAATCCCACTATTTTTCATTCCACCAAATGGAGTTCTTAGGTCTCTAAGGAACCATGTGTTCACCCAAATAATACCCGCTTCAATTTGGTGTGCTACTCGGTGTGCACGACGCAGATCATTTGTCCAGATGGTTGCACTTAACCCGTAATGTGTATCATTTGCCTGCATGATCACTTCTTCTTCCATATCAAATGGCATAACCGTTACAACCGGTCCAAATATCTCTTCACGAACACAACGAGAATTGCGATCTAAGCCAGTGATAATTGTTGGCTCAAGGAAATACCCTTTTTCCATTCCTTCTGGTCGCTTTCCACCGGTGAGAATATTCGCTCCATCATTACGAGCAATCTCGATATAACTATTAACTCTCTCATAGTGTTCTTTGCTAACTAAAGCACCCACATTGGTGGCTTCAGCTAATGGGTCACCCACTCGTAATTCTCTTACTTTTTCAGCAAATTTATTTATAAATTCATTGTAAATTGGTCGTTCAACATAAATGCGAGATCCGCAAAGGCAAACTTCCCCTTGATTAATGAAGCTAGATTTTATCGTTGTTTCAATCACTTCATCAAGATCAGAATCAGCAAAAATAATATTTGGATTTTTCCCGCCTAACTCATACGAAAGTTTTTTCAAAGAGTCAGCTGCAGCTTTCATAATGCTAG
Source organism: Bacillus coreaensis (assembly GCF_050586445.1). Classification (NCBI taxonomy): domain Bacteria; kingdom Bacillati; phylum Bacillota; class Bacilli; order Caryophanales; family Bacillaceae; genus Bacillus; species Bacillus coreaensis. Next base: position 49,896 of record NZ_JBOCCY010000007.1, on the reverse strand, counting down.
CCCCAGTGCTTGGTTCTCCAATGAAAGAAATAGCATCAATATCTGGGTGTTCGGAGATTGCTCCACCAGCAGAATTTGGACCAAAACCGTGGACTAAATTTACGACTCCATCTGGAACTCCTGCCTCTTTACAAATCTCCATAAGTACCGTTGCTGTCATTGGTGTCCATTCTGCTGGTTTAATAACCGCCGTGTTCCCCATACCAAGGCAAGGAGCCAGTTTCCAGGTGAGAAGTAACAATGGTAGATTCCATGGCTTAATAATTCCAACAACCCCTACTGGTCGACGGTAAGCATAATGAATCGCTTGATCGTCCTGTTGGTACGCATCTGTTCCAACTGACGTAATATAATCGGCGAAGAAGTGAAAATTATACGCTGCACGCGGAACATCAATTTTGTTTGCTAAGGAAAATGGCTTCCCTGTGTCCAATGATTCAAGCATCGCCAATTCTTCTTGCCTTTCAAGAATCAAATCACCAATGCGGCGAAGGATTTTGGAGCGCTCAACCAAGGTCATCTTCTTCCACGGTCCATTTAATGCTCTTCTTGCTGCACGAACGGCAAAATCCACCTCCTCTTTTCCTCCTTCTGCCACTGTGCCTAATACTTCTTCTGTTGCAGGATTGATATTTTCAAAGGTTTTATGATTTTGTGATTCAACAAATTGACCATTAATAAAATGTAAGCAATTGATCGCTTTTACTTTCGTTTCTACCTGCATGCTGTGTGTCCTCCTAATAATAAATTATTTTTATTAACTATATGGTATCGTTTACTCTCCGCACCAACAACGTTCTTGTTGCTCTATAAGCAACAACCTATATTTTTTTGAAAATTTAATTAAAATGCCTCCTTTTTATCAGGAGGCAGTGTATTAGTTAATACTGTTTTTAGAGAAACATACTCATATTCATCGTAGTGATTACCGATTGGTCTGGAAAAATTGTACGTGAGGAGATTTTCCACACGCCATTTACTTTTCGAATGATATCATTTCGCTCCCCAAACATTTGTTCAATATCGGTAGTAGAGGCTCTGCTTCTCATAAATAAGAAATAACTTCTTACCTTGAACTCATCTTCCTTTTCCGTTCCCTCTACAGTTACATTAGTAATAAAATGTCGCTGCCTAGTTGCCGGGTTTTCTACCCAAGCAGATTTCGTATACAAGCGGTTTGCTCTAGTAGTTAGAGAGACCTTCGTTTCTTCAAAGAAAGCCATATCTTTAGAAATATCATCCACTCCTACACCTTCAACCGTTTCTCTCAATGGCATTCTGTATACGAGGTCATCTGTAAGTAATTCCAACCATTCTTTGTATTTACGATTGTCGAGGAAATACGCTTCTCTATTAAGTAATGTCGTGATCTCAAGATGGAGCTCAGGTGTCACCTTTCTCTGAATATCTAGATTCATTGCTTAACCTCCTCTTTAAAGAGCCCCTTGGAGATCATTTCAAGCCATTGTTCGTGCATCCGTCTTGATAAAGCGTCTATATAAGTCGTTGGATAAGCAGTCCCCGGTCCAGGGAAATTCTCGTCCGGTTCCACGTGCGAGTACCCCATTAAATAATTACTAACACTATTGTAGTTCAGTTCTTTGTCTCTCATCATTAAGCCTTTACTTACTTCAACAATACGGGCCCATGTTTCGGTATCATCTTGTTCTAGTGTTCCACTAGGTCCAAAAGAACCTAGATACCCTCTATAGGCAGCCTCTTTATATTCCTCCGGTGCTGCCTTATCAATTAAAAACCAGCACCAAACCTCAACCTTATCTGGACCAAGTGGCCTCCACATTCGAAAGTTCAAGTAATTATGTAAGTGACCTTCCGTTCCGTGAATGGGACTTACAAATGATAGATTGGGATAAACTCCCCCTACGAAAACAGTGACTTTCGATTGAACCTCTAGCTGTTCAGGGGTTAAATGCTTCTCAAACAATGGCCACATAGATTCAGGCATTCCTTGGAATGGTACTCTTGCTTTTCCTGTCTTTGAGGTGATCACATTAATACCATGAGCATTTTTCATTACTACCTGATGTCCATAGCCGGCATAAAGAGGATCTTCCGGACTTATTCCCATTTCAACCGTGGAGCGGTGAGTTGTTTGTACATGATACGGATCAGCAGCAAAGTTTTCAGCAGTCGCCTTCCAATTCGCTTTCGCTACCCAGCGCTGCGGTAGACCTCGAACTTCCATCCCGCCACTTCTGCCAAGAAGAATATCTAAGTACCACTTCATCTCCCCTAGATAATCCTCTAAAGGTTCTGCATTTTTATCAAGATTTCCAAAGATCATTCCTTGATACATTTCAACTTGAGGGATTGGTCTTAACCCCCACTCTGATTTATCCATTTCTTCTCCATACACTTTGTTTCCGGCTACAATCCCCACTAATTCACCGTTCAAATTATAACTCCACCCATGGTAGGGACATGTGAAGGTTTTTTTATTTCCACGATCAGCTGTACATAGCTGTGTCCCACGATGGGTGCATGAATTTAAAAATGCTTTAATTTCACCTTCACGAGTTCTAACTAACAGTACCGGATCATTGACCATCCAGCGTGTCACATAACTCCCAGGATCTTTGATTTCCGTTTCGTGTCCAAGAAACTGCCAGGAATGTCCATAAATTTTTTCAATTTCAAGCTCAAAGATATCTGGATCCGTTAAGACCCATTGTGGAAGTAGTCCTTCCTCCATTTTTTCTTTTAATAAGTGAAATGCTCTTTCATCCAATGTTTTCTTGATCATCCGGATTAACTCCTCCTTTAGATTCCCTATTCAACCAAACCTGGTAAATAGGTGACGATTTCTGGGAAGATAATTAGAACAATGGTAAATGCAACCATGGTAACAATAGCTGGGATAACTCCTTTGAAAATTTGTTGAATGGGAACATCTTTTACCACACCACTAATAATGTAAATGCTTAATCCAAGAGGGGGTGTAAGAACTCCAATATTCAACACCATCACCATAATGATTCCGAACCATAATCCATCAAATCCTAATTGAGTAATCAAAGGATAAACAATAGGAAGAGTGAGGACCATGATGGCAATTCCCTCTAAAAACATTCCTAAAATAAAGTAGACTACAAGAATCATTGCCATGATGAGATAAGGAGAAACGTCTAGTGATCCGACAGTCGTTGTTAAATACTTCGGAATTTGGCTTAACGCTAAGAATTTTCCGAATAATGATGCACCGATTAAAATTAAAAACAACATTACCGTCAATCGGATCGATTCATCTAAGGAAGAAATAAGCCCCTTAAAACTCAATCGCTTTGTTAATAGAGTGAGGAAGAAGGCACCAATGGCACCAATGCCACCAGCCTCACTTGGCGTGAAAACCCCAAAGTAAATTCCCCCGATACTAATCGCAAATATTAAAAGAAAAGGCCAAACACTTTTTAAAGAAGAGAATTTTTCCTCGATGGTCGCCTTCTCCACTTTGGTAGGGGCAATGGAAGGGTCTAAGCGAACTTGGATGTTGATCATCAGCATAAAAAGAAGAGTCATGATGATTCCCGGTACCAAACCTCCAATTAATAGAGGACCGATTGGCTCTGATGTTAATGCTCCATATAAAATCAAGATAACACTGGGAGGTATTAAAATCCCCAGAGTACCACCTGCTGCAACTGCTGCCGTAGAAAAGGTCGTCCGGTAATTGTATTCTTTCATTTCTGGAATGGTGATCTTCGCCAAAGTAGCCGTCGTTGCGTTGGAAGATCCAGATATGGCTGCAAAAATGGAAGCTGCCCCGACAGTCGCGATGGCAAGACCACCCCGAAAATGCCCAATCCACTTATCAACTGCATTAAACAAATCCTTCCCAAGACCTGTGTTAGACATAAACATTCCCATTAATATAAACAGTGGTATAACACTTAACCCATAGTTATTGGAAGTTCCAAAAGCAGAGGATCCAAGCTGTGACAATCCTACTTGCCAGTCAGAAAGCCAAGATACACCTAAAAACCCTACTAAAAATAATGAAAGTCCTACAGAAACCCTTAATAAGATGAGAACCAAGAGTAACACAATCCCTAGTACACCTATCATTTCTGGACTCATTTTTCCACCACCTTTAGAAAGGATTTTAACGAATCGACTAGATACGTTAATGTAAAACAAATCGCACCGACTGTCGCAAATATTACGAACAAATAAAGAGGTAAACCAAGATCTCCACTTAATTCATTTCCGAAATAGATTCTCTTCGTATACTCAAATAATTGCCAAGAGGTTAGAGACATAAGAATAAATAAGATGAGGGAAGTAAAGGCATAAAGTGCGTGTTGAACCTTTGCTGGCATCATATTTGTTAAAAAATCAATTTCAATATGATCTTTTTTCAGTTGTGCTGAACCAAGGCTAAAGAAGATGATCATGGCTAGTGCCAATCCTGTCAGTTCGTACGTACCTGTAATAGGCCTATTAAAAAAATATCGACCAAACACATCTGCTGTCGTAAGAAACATTAATAGAAACAAAATGACACTTGAAACCTTATGAAGAACATTATTTAAAGTAAGAACAACTTTCTCGAATGGATAAATAACTTTTTCTAAAAAGGAAAGTTCGTCAAGAGCCTTAGCTCTCAACGAAACCTCCTTTCTTACTTCTTGTTCCATTGCCAACACCTCCAAATTGGAAGACTATTATTCTTCAATAAGCTTTACTGTTTCATCGTATATCTTTTGTCCATCTACCCCTTTTGATTCCATATCAGATAGCCATTTTCCCTTTACATCCTCAGAGTTATCTTTAAATTTTTGCAGTTCACTCTCTTCCAGATTAATAAATTCAACACCTGCATCCTTCGCTTCTGTTTCCGCTAAGCCCTTTTGATAATCAAACGCTGCACCCGCCATTTTCGCCATTGGCTCACCTAGCAGTTCATCTTCAATGAGCTTTTGATCTTCTGGAGAAATCTTATTCCAGCTATCTTTGTTCATAGCAACGTAGAAAATACTAGTGTTGAAGTTTCCTAATGTAACGTAATCTACTAAATCGGTAAGGTTAAAATCTTTAATAGCTGCTACAGGTAAGACACCCCCATCTATGACTCCCTTTTGAAGTGCATCATAAATTTCTGGTGCCGGTAAGGAAACTGGGGTTGCTCCCCATGACTTAATCATTTCACCTGCTTCAACAGACGGCGTTCTAAGCTTTAAACCTTTCACGTCTTCAAAGCTTCTGACCGCTTTTCCTTTTGTGATAATCGCGTACGGATCAGCTGCGTGAACCCATAACAGCTTTAAATCGTCATATTCTTTTTGGATTTCAGGGAACGTATCATAAAGCTTTTGAGCAACAACACTTAACTCCTCTCCCGTTCCGTTTGCAAGGAATGGAAGCTGAAGAACAGAGTGGGTTGGAAACTTTCCTGCGTTATACCCATGTAACCCCCAACCCGCATCCATAATTCCAGTTGTAATATTGTCTAATGTATCCTTAGGGCCACCAAGTGCTCCCCCCGGATAGATTTGAAATTTCACTCGACCATCAGTAAGTTTTTCTACTTCTTCACTGAACGGTTTCATTGCCTTCGAATCTTGAACATGGTCAGGAGAGTTCATATGCCCCATCTTAAAGGTAATTGATTTCGTATCCGATGCAGCTTGTTCTCCCCCAGAACTTTTCGAACAAGCTGACACAAATACTAGTAAAATCAAGGTTAACATTGTAAAACTAAGCTTCATCCCTCTTTTCAACATCTTACATCCCCCTCTTCATTTAATTAAAACGCTTACATTTTGTTATTTAGAAAAATCTCTTCTTTTAAATTGGAAAGGATTCTCCTAAAAGTTATCAATCTTCACATTTTTAATCTTACTCACTACTTTTTACGCTATCAACATCAAAGTTTCTCTATACGCAACAAAACACAAAAAATTTATTTTATTTTAAACTTTATAAATATTCACTTTATTTATTTGGATTTATTTGCTATATTCTCCACTATAGAGAAACAATCTTTATTCTGTTTCTAATGATGAAAAAAGGAGGATACAAGATGGTTACGGAAAAACAAGAAGACCAGCATTTATCATCCGTAAAAAATGCTTTGCGAATATTAAGAAGCTTTACGATGGAAGAACCAGAAAAGAAGATTAGTGACTTATCTACTTCTCTAGGTATTAATAAAAGCACGGTTAGTAGGACCATGGCTACGTTAGCTTCCGAGGGTTTTGTCTATAAAGATCCAGAATCAAGAAAGTATCGACTCGGTCTATCCATCCTCTCTTTAAGCGGAATCGTTAATAGTCATATGGACATCTACAAAGAATCACAGTCCGTATTAAACCGCCTGGTCGAAAGTATAGGTGAAACCGCCCATATTTCTGTACTTGATAATGATGAAGTCATTTATCTTCAAAAGGTCGATTGCCACCACCCTGTTCGTGTGTTAACGAATGTTGGAAAAAGAAATCCTCCTTATTGCACGAGCTCGGGTAAGGTGTTATTAGCCTATTCGGATGATCAACTAGTTGATAGAGTCATTGAAAAAGGCTTAATAAGATATACGAAAAACACCATTACCGACCCTAGTAAACTTCGAACCCATTTAAACCAAATAAAAGAAAACGGTTACACTTTTAGCAGTGAAGAAATTCTCGAAGGGGTGAACTCGATCGCTGCACCTGTCTATGATTATCGAGGAAAGGTCATCGCTGCACTAGCAATTGTAGGACCGAAACAAAGGATACAAGCAAACAAAGTTCCAGGCTACTCAAAGAAAGTGATTCAAGCCGCTATGGAAATATCAAACCGTATGGGTTATTGGTAAAATTCCATTAAAATTATAAAGGAGAATCCGTAAAATGCACGATTTTCACACTCATTTTATCCCAGCTGATGTTCTTATTTGGTTAAAGGAACATAAAGATCTCGTCAATGCCAAATGGATTAAAAAGGAAGAGAACAAAGATGATTTTTTAGTAGTCAATGAAAAATGGGGCTTTGAATTAAAACAATCCTTTATCGACATAGACCTGTATCTTCATAAACAAAAAGAAGCTGGTGTTTCTCATTCCTTGATTTCACCGATTCCACAGCTTTTTATGTATGACTTCTCACAAAACATCACCGCTGACATTTCCCAAGTATACAATCAATCTTTGTCAAAACTCGTTACACAAACTAGAAGCTTATCCGCTCTTGGCACCGTTCCTCTCAACCACCCTGAGCGTGCTGCACAAATTTTACATGACGCAATGAACCTAGGGCTTAAAGGAGCAATCATTGGACCTTCAGCAGCTGGAAAAATGCTTTCAGACAACTTTTTCACTCCATTTTTTGAGGAAGCAAACCGGTTGAAAGCCATTCTCTTCATCCATCCATTGCTAAGTGAAGATCCACGATTAAAAAATTGGATGATGCCGAATCTAATTGGTGTCCCATGGGAAACAACCGTGTGTGCAACTGATCTTCTATTAAGCGGTTTGATCGACCATTACCCTAACATTAAAATATTATTTGCTCATGGCGGAGGGTTCCTTCCTTATCAAATCGGTAGACTTGATAAAGGATATGAACAATGGGGAGCTGTTTCCTCCAACCTGCAAGGAAAGCCATCAGAGTACTTAAAACGCTTCTGGTATGATACAGTCTTATGGAATCCTGCAAGCATAGATTTTCTAGTGGATTCAGTAGGTGAAGAACGAGTCGTTCCAGGTTCTGATTTTCCTTTCGATCTTTGCGCTTGGCCGCCAAAGGTGTCTTTTGCAAAGGGAGTTCAATCTTTGCTCGATTAAAAAAAACCGCCACACAAAAAGTAGGGTTCCGTTTTCTAGTGCTTTCTTATTAAAAGACAAAGAAAAGACGTATGAATTTTGGCATACGTCTTTTCCTTTTTTATTAACGTTTCTACTAAATCCCATTAACTTTGACACAGCAATTGACATCATTATTAAGATGGACAATAAGTATTGTGCAATTAAAAAAAGGTCAAAATTTATGTCCTTTGCAGTGCCGTTTTGAGTACCAATTTACTTGAGTTAATAGGCTGGTCAATAAAAACCTGCTGATTACCACATCTAGGGTAAAGATGGTCCCCACTTTTCGGTTGGGGATCAGGATAAGCACCCGAACTGATGAATAGACGGAGAAATTCCGTTTAATTAGTAATTGTTATTAAAAAAAGCTTAAATAAACGGAGAGATTCCGCCTATAGGCTCAAAAAATTCGAAAATAGGAGAGAATTCTTTGCATAAGCGGAAAATCTTCCCTTATTTACCCCGAAACGAGCTCCATTCTGCATTTAACCGAAAAATCTCCGCTTATTTTCTCATTACTGAATTAAGGACATGACATCTTATTTAAAAGAGAGTGAGTTTTATCTCAAAAATTCAAGAGAACCTCATTTTGATACATTAACCGGATCGCAAATAACTGAGGTTACTCACGTAGGAGCTCATAAACTTCTGTGTCCAATTTAATAGCTAAGTCTTTATTATAGGTTTTCTCATAAGCAGGTTCTGTTGTGATCTTACCTCCGTAAAACATCACGTTCTCCACTGTTTCCACTTCAATGGTGACGACATATAGTTTCATCGTGAGTTCTTTTATTTCAGAGACGGATGCTTTACCCTGTACCGAATAACAGCTTCCAGCCCCAATCACCCCTAATACTACATTAGAATTGCTTCGAATATTTTCTATACTAGATGCTTTATAGCCAAGCGCCACTTTTATCCTCTTTCCATCAGCTACAGGATGGACCCACGAAACTACACTTAACTGTGGTAAATTAGTTTCCGCATTCATTGTGATTAAAGAAACCATGGTTTCTCCCTGCAAAGAAGAAATCAAGTCAGCCGTCAACTTGTCTGCACTTACAGTCATCTTCACTCCTCCGTTTCTAGTATTCTACACTCACAGGAAGTCCAAGCTCCAACTTCCCATAAAGCTCTCCTACCCAATCGAAATTAAATGCGGTATGTTGAGCTCCCGCGTGGATATCACGCCAAAATTGTTGTAAAGGATGGCTTTCGGCAGATGCTGCTGCTCCACTGCTTGTATAAATGGTTTCCATTGCTTCGGTACAGAGTTCCGCACAATAGCAATAATTTCTTCTCAAACTAACTCGTTCCTTATAATCAAGTACTCGTCCGGATTCTACTAATTCCAACGATTTATGAAGGAGGGCATCTACCGCTTCCAGCTTAGCTGCTACTCTAGATAGTCGAATTTGTTGATGTGTTAAGTTTGCGACAGGCTCTCCTTTACGGGATTTATTTTTTCCAATCACCATATCGCGCCATAAGTCATATGCCCCCTTTGTTGCTCCTAAAATAACAGATAATAATGTTACAGGCATAACTGCTGACAGTTGAATCCGATAAAGTGGAGCCTTATTTTGTTCCATACCAGGAGAAATGCCATGAAGGTTCCATGGATTCAACTCCATTGTGCGGTATTCAGGGACAAATACATCCGTTAATTCTAGTACGTTACTACCTGTTCCTCTCATTCCCACAACATGCCATACATCAATTACTCTCAATTCGCTTTTCGGTACAAGAAAATACAACATCTTTTTCTCTTTCTGGCTATCTTCTTGTGGAGCTGCCGCACTAATCATGACCCAATCACAATGGTTAATACCTGAAGAAAATCCCCATTTCCCAGTTAGACGATATCCATCTTTTTCTTTTAGGATTTCAGAATTCGGACTTGGATTTATGGAGGTCGCTAGACAAGCATCTGGATTGTCCTTCCATACATCTTTCTGAGCGTCGTTCGGGAAAAAGGCAAGCATCCAGCTATGAAGAAGTAATAAGGAATAGCACCAACCCGCAGAGGCATCCCCTTTTGATACCTCAATTGCACTACCAGCTAATGTTTTCCAATCAAGTTCATGTCCTCCCCAACGACTAGGCACCAGCGAGCGAACTAATCCTGATGCAATAAAATCGTCAATGTTCTCTTGTGGTTGATGCCTCAAGCTTTCCCCTTCTCGTGAACGAGAACGTATCACGACAGATAATTCCCTTGCACGCTCAATGGCTTCCTCATGAGTTAACTTATTTAACATCTTGTTCATTCCCTCACCCTCCTGTAATTGATTTCTCAATATCTGGTGTACCATATGTGTGGAAAGTAGCTGGGAGAGGCGATCCCCAAGCTAATCCTTTTTTTCGTTCTTCCGGAGTCCATGTTACCGTTTCCCAATCAGGTGTATAAATTAAAAATCCACCCGAACATACTTCAATTCGATTGCCTCCTGGTTCATACACGTACACAAATATCGTTTGCCCTGCCACATGTTTGTTAGGAGGAGCTTCAATATAAATTCCATTATCTAAAAACACATCTGCTGCTCGCAGAACCATTTCTGTAGTCTCTACTTTAAAGGCGGCGTGATGAAAGCGGCCCTGGGCACCTGTTTTATCTAATGAAATCGCCATATCATACGACTTATTGGTCACATGTAGCCAAGCCGTTGTTTGTTTCCCTGTTTCTGTTACCGCTTGCTCACTTAATTTGAAACCGAGGTACTTTCGATAAAACAAACTATCCGCATCCACATCAGGACTAAACAAATTAATATGATCAAGCTGTGTAACTGCTGCACCCCTCGCAGAATATTTTTGTGGCATATTTTTTAACCCTGGCTTTAAATGATCCGGTCTCATGTACTTTTCCGCTTCGTAAAAGACTTCTATTTTATGTCCAGCTGGATCCATAAAACGATAGGAAGGACCATGTCCATAATCTCCGTCAGTCCAACCGATACCGTACTTACTATCCTTAAGATGGTTCGCACGTTGTTCAAGCGCTTGTGAAGAGTAGGTTCTCATCGCCACATGTCCAAGGCCAGCTTGCTTAGCTTCCGTTAGCTTCAGACTATAAAGCTGCTGATCACCCCAGCCACGTAAATAGACGGATTGTCCCTCACTTTTAATGACGGTCATCCCAAGTAGTTCATGGAAAAATTCAAGACTTTCATTTGGCTTAGGTGATAGCAATTCTATATGAGCTAAATGAGCAATATCCCGAATCGGCTCTTGAAAAATTGTCATGAGACACTCTCCTCCTTAATCGTCGTCAAGATCGCTCCAATCCCTGAAATTTCGACTTTTACAACATCTCCATCTTGAAGGAACTTATTTTGCGCCTCACCAACACCACCTGGAGTTCCCGTACAAACAATATCACCTGGTTCTAACGTACAAATCCCAGATAAAAATTCAACTAGATGATTTACGTTAAATAACAGCTGCTCCGTATTCGATTGTTGTCTTACTTCACCATTTACGGTTAAAGAAATATCTAGCGCATGGGGATTTGCAATTTCATCCTTCGTTACTATAACTGGTCCTAATGGAAGACTTTTATCAAGAGTTTTTCCTTGCAGCCATTGAATGGTTCTTTTTTGCATATCACGAGCGGTGATATCATTAGCTACTGTGTAACCGAACACATAATCCAAAGCATCTTCTGCCTTTATGTTCTTTCCTTCCTTCCCAATCACGAATGCCAATTCTGCCTCATAATCTAGCTTCTTCGTTAACTCAGAGTTAAGTGGAAAGACGTCGTTAGGAGCTGCAATCGCTGTTGCAAACTTAGCAAAGATAACCGGGTGAGCTGGGAAATCTCGCTTCATTTCAATAATATGATTCTTGTAATTTAGTCCTACGCAGATGATCTTATTTGGCTTTATCACCGGTGGTCCAATTTCTACCGAGTCTTTTTTATAAATAGCCGATGTATTTTCAGAATGTCCTAGGGCATAGTCGATGGCTTCTTTTGCCGATTGTAGGGCCATATCTCCGTTCGCAATAAATTCCACAGGGTTAGTTGGAAGTAAAGCGTTCGCAATTTCTTCCGCCCTTTGTTGTCCTTGTTGCTTTAGCTGCTCTATATACGCTTGGTGTGGATCGATGATCGTATTTTCGTCTACTAAAACACCTAGTCTGAGTGAATCATTATTTACGGAATATGTTAGTAATTTCAAGAAAACTCCTCCTCGTTTTTCAATCTAGCCATTGTGTTAGCTTGTAATTAAAATGATAAGACAGAATAAAACTTTTTTGAAATACATAGATGTTATTTGAGAAATCGCAATTTCAGATGATTGATGCGTAAAAAAAGATACTCCGCTGAACGGAGTACCTAATAGTCCATTTTCATTAAATGTTTTCCAAAAAACCTTTCAATCATTTCAAATATTTTAACGTGGGTGGTTTCTGTCTTCTCTTTCTCCCCTGCCCGAGTCGTACGAAGCCTAGCAGAATAAGGTTCATGATTGTCCAAATCATTGTTGTTGAAAAAGGCATGGCCAAAACCATCTATTAAACATAGCGTGGCATCATTACCTTTTTCTAAGAGAGCTTGATAAAGTAATTCACTTTGATGTGCCGGTACTGCCGTATCATTTGTTCCGTGCATAATCAGAAAAGGGGGTTCTCCGCCTTTAATGTACGTGATGGGATTGGCTTCCTGTACACGGTCAGGTACCGAATGAATAGGAGCTCCAAGTAATTGAGATTCTGGAGAATCCAGATCAGAGTGATGTCGGGTAGGATGAAGACGGTCCGTTTCTGGATCATTGGAAGGCCTCTCAGATGTATGCTGAAGATCCATTTGCAAGAAATCTGTTGGACCATATCCATCCACAACTGCCTGGACATTACAGGAAAAATCAGCACATCCATGCTCCAACTCTTCAAGAACTCCAGATCCTGTTGTTCCGGCTAATGCAGCCAAATGTCCGCCAGCAGATGAACCCCATAACCCTATATTTTCGCTATCTAAATGATATTCATCAGCAACCGAACGGAGCCATCGGATGGCTGCCTTCACATCATGAATTTGTGCTGGAAACAAGGCTTCCCCGCTCAAACGATACTCTACACTCGCCATCGCAAAGCCTTTTTCGGCAAAAAATTGGCAAAAATCCGGCCCAAGCTTCCGATCCCCAATTCTCCAACCTCCCCCATGTATCCATACAATAACGGGAAAAGGTTCCTCTGCATGCTGTGGCAAATATAAATCTAGCAGTAACGGTTTTCCTTTTGGGGAGGAAAACACAAGGTCTGGTACAACTCTAACTCGATAACTCATATTCAACTAACCTCTTCAATATCAGAGGGACGTGGAGGCTTTCCTAATAGCGTCAAATCAATTTCCTGAATTCGCTGAATGACTCGATCAAACCGATAAGGTGCAGGTTCGCTAGGAAAAATAGGATGTTCATATTCATCTCCTAGAATTCGAAAGAAATCCCCAAAATCTCCTGGTGTTAATACCCCTAGAAACTTCGTGTAGTGGGCACCACAACGGAAGCGATGAGGCGTTTTTGCTGGAACGTAAGCAAAATCTCCTGGCAAGAGATGCAATTCTTCTCCATCTACCCAGAGAGTCATTTCTCCTTGCAGACACATAAAGGTTTCATTTGTAAACTCATGTGCGTGTTCTCCAATCGGCAACCCCTTTGGTCCCTCCGATACTAAAGCAATAAAATGACCGTCAGTCGCCTCTTTCGTAGTAAGAAGGGAATGAACCGTATCTCCACTCAAAAGATGTACTCCTTCTCCAGATTCAAGAACGTATGGTTTAGGCTCCTTTGGTATCGCACACCCTTTCACCAACTGAGCCAGCCCGGATACTTGCTTTCGATCAATCAATTTTATATCAATATTACTAGGAATGTTTGCTAGACAGTCTAATTCTAGGGGATTTTTACAAACCGGTGGACGTTCAAATTTATCATAAGGCTCACCAATAAGTGGATATAGCTCAGCCACAGTTCCGTTAATGGTAAAAGACCAAAAGCGTGTTCGATGACTTTGCATGCAATACGAATGAACCGTGCCTGCAGGAATGTGAACATAATCTCCTGCTGTTAGTAGATACTTTTTTCCATTGATCTCTACCTCAAGTCTGCCATCAAGGACGACAATTCCTTCCTGGGCTTGTTCATGTATATGTGCTGGAAAATAGTCCCCTTTTCCGCCTGATAATTGAACGATTTCTAGCATATCACCAGTACTTTTTGCTGTAGCAACGACCGAAGCTACTTGTGTTCCGAATAAGTACCTTTCACCCTCACCATTTCGAACATAATATGGTTTGCCTTCATTAGGTAATTTTCCAACGACCTGTACGACCATTTCACCACACCCCTAGCATATATTTTATATTATAAAGCGCTTTCACATTTAACCATAAAACGAAATCGAAAGAATTGGAAATATTAGAGTTTGATTTCTGTAATCACGATTTCTGATTACTCTTGCTATTTTATTGTGGTAGACATCTGTTTGATATATGGGAAACTTTCCTTCCCTATCCTTTTATTCTCTTATTCTATGATAAAATAATAGAAAAATCATGACAAGAGAGGGTCTTATGGATATTCGCCAATTGCGTTATTTTATCACTGTTGCCGAGCATTTAAATTTTACGAAAGCTGCCAATCAACTGTATGTTGCTCAATCCGCGATTAGCCAGCAAATTGCGGATTTAGAGGATCAAGTGGGCGTAAAACTATTTATCAGAAACAAACGCTCCGTCAAGCTCACCCCTGCAGGCTCTGTTTTTCTCAAAGAAGCCATTGAGATAGTGGAAAAAACATCTGGGGCCATTGAAAAGGCAAAGCAAACGGATGAAGGTATCATCGGTAGTCTTTCTATTGGCTTTTTGGCCGTACATGTTCGAAGTTTCCTACCTGAAGTCATCAAACGATTTCGTGAATTATATCCAAAAGTTGAACTCCATTTGAATCACTTTCCTAGTAAAATGCTAAAAGATGAATTAGAACATGGGGAACTAGATTTCGCTCTAACCCTCCCCTCCGGTCTTCATCGAATAGAAGAAATTGAAATTGAAACGGTTGCCAAAGAACCGTATTGCATTGTTATGCACAAAAATCATCCACTAGTAAACAACAAAAAAATCACTTTATCAGATGTGGCACAGGAACCCTTCATCATACATAATCGTCACGATTCACCTGTCGGTTCGTACGATTTTATTGTCCAGATATGCGAGCAACATGGCTTCACTCCCAAAATAGTCAGCCAGCCCCGCTTTGTTGATACGGTACCCATACTTGTTGAATCAGAAATGGGGATCTCCATTTTACCTAAAAGCTTTGAAACGATCTCTAGCTCCTCGCTTCGTTTTGTGGAAATTGATCAATTTGATGACCAAGACTTTGAGCTTGTCATTGCTTGGAAAAAGAACCATTTGAATCCATCCTTATCGCTGTTTTTGAAGGTACTAAGATCGGTTTTTTAGATGAAGGAAAATAATAAAAGGTTGCCAGAGCAACCTTTTACTTATATTAAAATAGTGTCTTTAACTCTTCCTTATTTTGAAGCAAATCCTCTAACGTATATCCGTCTAAAACCTTCAGATAAGAGTGTAATGCCTCATTTAATACATGTTTTAATTTACAAGCTGGACTAATTCGACAAGTGTTTCTCGTCTCATCAAAACATTCAACCATATTAATAGGGCTCTCTGTCAGACGAACAATTGACCCAATATTTATTTGAACTGGCTCCTTTGCTAGCCGAATTCCTCCGTTTCGTCCCCTAACCGTTTCAATCAATCCAAGCTTCCCTAATTCATAAACCACTTTACTTAAATGGTTATTCGATATGTTATAAAAACTTGAAATTTCTTTAATATTTGATTTTTCACCGCTCGATTGCATTCCTAAATAGATTAGTACACGTAATGTATAGTCTGTATATGCGGTTAATTGCATGGTAATCACCCTTGTTCTCAATTGCATTTTAGTAATTTAAATATAACATAAATAACATTTTCTTATCATAAATGTGAACATTCTGTTAAACATGTATTCAAAATATTGCTTTAAGTAATCATCAACGTCTAAAATAAACATGTATTTAAAATATATCTTTATCACTGTGAGAATATTATTAAGGGGAGATTAACATGACAACAGCCACAAGTCCATTAGATACGAAAACGATTGAAATTATTAAATCTACGGTTCCTGTCTTAGCACAACATGGGGAAGCCATTACCAAGAGATTCTACGAGATGATGTTTTCAAATCATCCAGAGTTGTTAAATATCTTCAACCATGCCAATCAAAAACAAGGAAGACAGCCTAAAGCACTCGCGAATACTGTCTATGCTGCCGCTGCATATATTGATAATTTAGAAGCCATTCTACCCGTTGTTAGACAAATTGCCCATAAACATAGAAGTTTACAAGTCAAAGCTGAGCATTATCCTATCGTCGGAAAACATTTATTATTGGCGATAAAAGATGTACTTGGCGATGCTGCGACCGATGACATTATTGACGCTTGGGGAAAAGCGTATGGTGTCATTGCTGATGTATTTATTCAAGTAGAGAATGAAATGTATGAAGAAACGGTTTCTCAATCTGGTGGCTGGAATGATTTCAGAGACTTCACTGTCGCTAAGAAAGTAAAAGAAAGTGAAGTAATCACCTCTTTCTACTTACAGCCAAAGGATGGTAAGGGAATTCCTACTTTCACTCCTGGACAGTATATTAGCATTCGTGTACAAATTGCCGGCGAAGAGTACACACATATTCGTCAGTATAGCTTATCTGACAGTCCTGAAAAAGAGTACTATCGTATTAGTGTAAAAAAGGAAACCTCTTCTTCTGAACATATCCCAAACGGGAAAGTATCCACTTACTTACACGATACCATCCAAGAAGGAGATACTTTAGAAGTGACAGCTCCTGCTGGTGACTTTGTTTTAGATGTAGAATCTGCCGAGCCTGTTGTATTCTTAAGCGGTGGTGTTGGTATTACACCGATGATTAGTATGCTAAATACCATTGCTTCTCAACAGCCAAACCGGAAAGTCACATTTATTCACGCCGCTATTAACGGAACAACTCACGCTATGCATGAACATGTTAAAGAACTTTCTAATCAATCGGATAATATCGAGTATCATCTCTGCTATGAAAAGCCAACAGAAATAGATGCATTGAAAAAAGAGTTTGATAAAGAAGGATATATTGACCTACCCTGGATTGATTCTATCGTTAAAGATAAAAACGCTTCATTCTACTTCTGTGGTCCGATTCCATTCATGAAATCTGTAAATAACGCATTAAAAGACTTAGGAATTCCTTCTGATAAGATTCATTTTGAATTCTTTGGTCCAGCTGATCAGTTAAATTAAGTATTAAGATAAAAAAGCCATTCTAGCTGGTATATAGCTGAATGGCTTTTTACACTCAAAATTCTTTCAACAACTGATCGACCTGAGAAACTATACCAGTGATAAGTTCATAAACAGATTGACGTTGACTCATCCTAACCCCTTGGCCTGACCAAAGAGACATATACTCAGGATTATTTTGTCTAGCAGCTTCTTTTCTAATATGACTAGTTAAGTAATGTTGAACAGGATAAGCTGGTAATAAGTTTTCTCTGCTCTTCAGCTCTTTCATAAACTGATTGTTAATTCCTCTAGCCGGTTTTCCTGAAAATACGGTAGTTAACATTGTCTCGTCTTCGGTTGCTTGTAGAATAGCATTTTTGTGCTGTTCATGTGCTCCACTCTCTGTCGTAGTGAGAAAAGCTGTCCCCATTTGAACTGCTTCTGATCCTAAAAACATAGAAGCTATCAAACCTCTCCCATCCATCACCCCGCCGGAGGCAATGACGGGAATGGTGACATGATCCACAACCTGAGGTACTAATGCCATTAGGCCAACTAGGCTTTCTTGTGCATCTATTGCGAAAGTTCCCCGATGCCCCCCAGCTTCACTTCCTTGAACCACAACAGCATCCATCCCAATATTTTCATTGATGATAGCTTCATTCACAGTTGTGGCTGTTCCAATGACAATGATCTTATGTTTTTTTAATTCTTTTATTACTTCCTTTGATGGGATCCCAAATGTAAACGAGCACACAGGCACCTTTTCTTCAATGATAATTTTTAGTTTTTTTTCAAATATAGAGCTGTTTTCATATGTAGGTAATTCTAATTTAATCCCTAATAGGTTTCTAAAAGGTTGTAAGAGTTCGTTTGCTTCGTTAATCTCTTCATCTGAAATCTTTGGTATTTCTGGTATAAATAAGTTAACTCCAAATGTTCTAGTAGTTAAAGCTTTTACTTCCCTTATCTGATGACGTAACTCATCGGGCTGCATATATCCAGCACCGATCATCCCTAGGGCACCGGCGTTTGACACCGAAGAGACAAGCCTAGAAGTTGTTACACCTCCTGCCATAGGTGCTTGAATGATCGGATAATCCAATCCTAGTAGTTTAGTTATTTCATTTTGGTACCACATCAATATCACCCTTTCAACCACTTTGACCATTTCATTTATTTTCTATTTAAATTCGCTTATAATATCTCACTTTCCTTCTGTCTGGGATCGTTATTATTCGAATAATCGGATTGACAATAGAACGATAAATCTATATATTCGAATTTATTGTGACTACTAAAATATGTTTGTAATATAGTAGTTTAATCAAAAAAACATCTAGAAGGAGTATCAACATGCAACAGAAAATACCATTTTCCACTTACGCATTGATCGGTACAATGCTATTCGGTCTTTATTTTGGAGCAGGAAATTTAATTTTTCCGATCCAATTAGGACAACTTGCAGGTACGAACTTTTGGCCGGCATTGATTGGCTTTTTAGTAACAGCGATTGGCCTTCCCTTTTTAGGAATCCTAGCAATTGGCCTATCTGGCAGTACAGGCCTTCGTGATTTAGCAAGCCGCGTGCATCCACTTTTTGGTGTCGTATTTGCGATGGCCCTTTACTTAACAATTGGACCATTTTTTGCGATCCCACGTACGGCAACGGTACCATTTGTTGTTGGCTTTGAACCGTATATCGATCCAGACTCTGCAAGTTTATGGCTTGGACTGTTTAGCCTTGTATTTTTTGCTATTGTTTATTATTTCTCTTTAAACCCAGCAAAGATTATGGACTACGTTGGAAAATATTTAACACCTGCCTTTTTAGTATTTTTATTTATTTTAATTGTTACTGCGATTTTGAAGCCGATGGGTGACTTTGGTGAACCAACTGGTGACTATAAAAACTTAGCCTTTATGACAGGCTTTAAAGAAGGCTATAACACAATGGATGCCCTTGCCTCCCTTGCTTTCGGAATCGTAGTCATCAACACGATTAAAAGCCAAGGCATCACTCAAACAAAAGCGATTGCCAAAGCAACTTGGCAATCTGGTGTGTTTGCAATGGGACTTATGACCCTTATTTACGGTCTTATTACGTATATGGGGGCATCGAGTATAACCGCAGTTGGAACCTTTACGAATGGCGGGGAGATATTTGCTGCCGTTTCTCAGCATTACTTCGGATCATTCGGTAACATTTTATTAGCGATTATTATTGTTCTCGCTTGTTTAAAAACGAGTATTGGACTAATTACCGCATGTAGTGAATTTTTCCATAATGTATTTCCAAAAGTAAGTTACCGTTGGTTTGTACTTTTGTTATGTGTCGTTTCTTTTGCCATAGCGAATTTCGGTTTGAACAATATCATTTTGTTTGCGATCCCAGTATTAATGTTTTTATATCCGTTAGCGATTGTTCTTATCTTATTAGCTTTATTTTCACCCTTATTTAAAGGAAAACAAAGCGTTTTTGCTGCTTCGATGCTACTCACTTTCTTTGTCAGTATCATTGATGGGTATAGCACTTTAGCTGCTTATTTACCTGGTACGACTGTAGGATTGTTTGAAAGTGTTAAAACTTTCTATGTGAAATTTTTACCACTTTATGAAATTGGCCTTGGGTGGATGCTGCCCGCTTTTATTGGCGTGATCATCGGGTTGATTTGGCCGAGTAAAGCGAAATAATGAATAATAGAAAGGAGGAAGTTCCAAAGAACTTCCTCTTTTTCTTTTTCTATAACCGTCTATACGAACGTATTCGAGCGGTTTTATAGGTGACTATACAATTTGAAAAGAATGGCTAAGATTCTTAAGTGTATACAGTCTGGCGGTCAATATAAACAAATCATTGTAGTTAAGTTTTACATATTCATCAATAGTGGTGATTCCTTTTTGAAAACTATCAACTAAATAGTGTGTGTACTTTCGGTCCCATTCAAACTGGTTGATTCTATGAAGTTCATCCGCAATAATTTTAAATTTATATTCGTTAATAAATAGTTTTACTTGATACATTTTATCTGTTTCTACCATGAAGCTGTTTTTATGTTTTTCAACAAACCGAATAAAACCCTTTATATTTTCTGCGAGTAGAAGTGCTTTTTGCATCTCATGGATCATACCCTTCATCTCCTTAGAAATACTATTAAGAAAAGTGTATGACTGAAGATGTTCCTATAACACTAAAAATCAAGATTATTATTCTGCGAGGAATATTCGTATAATTTTCTGAACATTTAAATATTTATAACTAAACACTATAAAGGTAAATTAAACAAAAATTCTAATATTTCAATATAATAATTTGTTTCACAATTTATAATATTCGTGTTAAACTAACAGATATTAACGCAGCAAAGCAAAATAGCTTTGTTCTTAGTCTTCATAATAATATTATAAAAATTGGAGGGTCAAATGAAAAATCTATTTCTTAAGTGGAACGAAGTGAGCCTTGTAAAACGTATCCTCGTAGGTATGATTATCGGAATCATCCTTGCTTTAGCTATTCCGGATGCGACAAAATGGGTATCTATTTTCGGTTCATTATTCGTAGGTGCACTAAAGGCTGTTGCCCCAGTGTTAGTTTTATTCCTAGTTATGCATGCCATTTCTAAGCACAGAAGTGGTCAACAAACCAATATGAAATCTATTATTGGGTTGTATGCTGCAAGTACATTTTTAGCAGGACTTGTTGCGGTTGTGGCAAGCTTTGTTTTCCCAGTTAGCTTAACTCTTTCATCTGGAGCTGAGGACCTTACCCCTCCTGGTGGTATTGTTGAAGTCCTTAGAACATTATTATTTAATATTGTTGATAATCCAGTAAATGCTTTAATTAATGCCAACTATATTGGTATTCTTACTTGGGCTATCCTTCTTGGAATTGCCTTACGCAGTGCCAATGACTCAACAAAAAACTTGTTAGAAAGCTTTTCAAATGCGATCTCTCAACTTGTTAAATGGGTGATTAACTTAGCACCGATTGGTATTATGGGTCTTGTGTATGATGCCATTGTAGCAAACGGATTATCTGCTTTATTAGACTATGGAAAATTACTACTTGTTCTTGTTGGTTGCATGTTCTTTGTGGCTCTAGTGGTGAATCCAATCATTGTTTATGTAAATATTCGTACAAACCCTTATCCATTAGTATTTAAATGCTTAAAAGAAAGTGGAATTACTGCCTTCTTTACTCGTAGCTCAGCGGCAAATATTCCAGTTAACATGACATTATGTGAAAAACTAGATCTTGATAAGGACACGTATTCTGTCTCTATCCCTTTAGGTGCTACCATTAATATGGCTGGTGCTGCAATTACGATTTCTGTCCTTACTCTTGCAGCAGTTCACACTCTAGGTATCCAAGTAGACATTGGTACTGCCCTAATCCTTAGTGTCTTGGCAGCTGTTTCCGCTGCTGGTGCCTCAGGTGTTGCAGGTGGTTCACTCCTGCTTATTCCTCTAGCTTGTAGCTTGTTTGGAATCTCTAATGATGTGGCTATGCAGATAGTAGCAGTTGGTTTCATCATCGGCGTGGTACAGGACTCTTGTGAAACGGCTCTTAACTCCTCATCTGACGTCCTTTATACCGCTACTGCTGAATACGCAAAGAAGCGCAAAGTTGTTAAAATAAGTGCGTAATCATCAAATGAAACCAACCCTCATTCATCTTAGTGAATGGGGGTTGGTTTTTAACTGATTTACCTTTTCTTTATGATATTCAATTTTTTTTATTAGTTTACTTCTCAAGTCATCATCCAAACAGCTCTCCACTAATAAAAAATGATAATTCATTCGAAAGTTGTGCCAACTATACAGTATCTTAGATATTAACGTCATATGTACCGCTCCTATCCTAGATTAACGTGTTGGACTTTACCCAAATCTAAAAAATTTCAAACACGACAATCATCACTTTGAAATGAATTTAATAATCCCAAAAATCCCTATCCATATAGGAAGACTAATCACCAAAGACCACGTAAATCCTTTTGCAAAATTCCCTTCACGTTCTTCCATTGTAATCACATCCACTTTTTTATTCTTTATGACCAAATTAGTGGATGATTAAACCAAAAATGCTACGTTCCTCATTAGAAACGTAGCATTTCCCATTATCACAACCATTTTTTCATTCATTCTTAATTTTTACTTCGCAGACGATCAAGAAGAACAGCAATCACAATGACTATCCCTTTTACAACTTGTTGCCAGTAATAATCTACGTTAAGTAAGGTCATTCCATTTGTTAATACAGCCACAATTAACACCCCAATGATGGTACCTTGTATTCTCCCGCGACCTCCTACAAAACTAGTACCACCTAGAACGACAGCTGCAATCGCATCCAGTTCAAACGCGATACCTACCATTGGCTGTCCTGAGAATAATCGTCCTGCCATCACCACTCCACTAATCCCTGCCAGTAACCCACTGATCGAGTAGACATTTATTAATGTACGATTTACTTTAATTCCTGTTAAATGGGCAGCCTCTTCATTGCCACCAATCGCATAGACATGACGTCCAAACATCGTATATTTCAATACGACAAACATGATGAGATAAACAATGGCCATGATATAGATCGGAGTAGGTATTCCGAATATTTCACCTGCTCCAATAAACTTGAATTTCTCTGATGCTAAAACTACGGGATAACCACCTGTAATGACATACGCTAATCCTCTTAAATATGTCATACTACCAAGGGTGACGATAAACGCAGGTAGTTTGGGTACTGCTGTTAAATAACCGTTAATCGCCCCAGCCACATATCCAACACCAGCTCCAGCTAACATCGCTAAACCAACAGGTGCTCCAGCGTTTGATAGTAAAACAGATATAACACCGCTTAAAGCGAGAGTCGATCCAACAGATAAATCTATCCCACCCGTTAAAATAACTACCGTCATTCCAGCAGCCAGGATTGCTGTAATCGAGCTTTGCTTCAATACGTTTAATATATTACTTGAATCTGTGAAATTTGGTGCGATCACACTCATAACTACGATTAATAAAGCAAGAATGATTAACATACCCAGCTGATTAAATATTTGTTTGGAACGATTTTTGAATGTAACAACTGTTGGTCTAGTAGACTGTACATTTATATTCATCATTTAACCTCTCCTGTAGCATAAAACATTATTTTTTCCTGTGTTGCTTCCGCATGTGAAAGTTCAGCTCTTAGTCTGCCTTCGTGCATTACTACGATCCGATCACTCACTCCAAGTATTTCGGGTAGTTCAGAAGAGATCATCAATACAGCAAGTCCTTTTTCAGCTAGTTGATTAATAATTTTATGAATCTCTGTTTTTGCACCTATATCTACCCCACGTGTAGGCTCATCGAGCAGCAGTACCTTTGGACCAATGGAAAGCCATTTTGCAATTACGACTTTCTGCTGATTTCCTCCGCTAAGGCCCATTACGTTTTGTTCTTTTGATGCCGTTCTGACTCCAAGTTCCTCAATATAACGATCAGCTTCACGGTTGATTTTTTTGTATTGTAAAACCCCAAATTTACGGTACAGGGGATATTGTGCCATCATGATATTTTCTTTGACAGAAAGATTGGGTAATAAACCCTGTTCTTTCCTGCTTTCAGGTACGTGGGCGATCCCAAGCTTCATCGCATCCATTGGGTTCCTTATCTGAACAGACTTTCCGTCCATGATGATTTGACCCTCTGACAGGTCGGATAAACCAAAGATGGTCCTCACCAGTTCGGTTCTTCCCGCTCCAACAAGTCCTGCTAAACCAACAATTTCCCCAGGATAAATTTTCAACGAGACATTTTTCACGACTTTATTGTCGGAGACACCTTTCAACTCGAGTACTGGTTGTTGATTCTTCGCTTCTGTATCATTTTCGCTTCTCTCTCTTACAAACAGCTCATTTAATTCTCGTCCTACCATAAGTTTTACTAGATGCGTAGGATTTGTTTCCGATATTGGAGCACTCGTGACCAAACGACCATCTCGAAGTACGGTAAAACGATTGGAAATTTTAAAAATTTCGTCCATTCGGTGGGAAATGTAAACAATTGCAACACCTTTTCTTTTTAATTCGTCTATAATCGTAAAAAGCTTTTCTATTTCTTTATCAGTAAGAGATGCCGTTGGTTCATCCATGATTAATATTTCTGAGTTAAGTGATAATGCACGAGCAATCTCCACCATTTGTTGTTGAGCGACACTTAATGAACTAACATCCGCTCGAGGATCCAATGAAGAACCAATGGAAATTAAAATTTTTTCAGCTTTTTCATAAATATCATTCCAGCTAATTAAACCCATTCTATTTTTCTTCAACCTGGTACCCATTAATATATTTTCTCCAATGGATAAGTTGGGCGATAAGCTTATTTCTTGATGAATAACACTAATGCCTTTGCTTCTAGCATCCATGGGATGATTCCACCGCACTTCTTCACCTTTGAAGACGATCGATCCGCCATCAGACTGATACACACCTGCCATTATTTTCATTAAAGTAGATTTCCCTGCACCATTCTCACCCATTAATGCATGAACTTCCCCTTTAAAAAGTTTAATATCAACGTTTTGTAACA
Organism: Bacillus coreaensis; assembly: GCF_050586445.1. Classification (NCBI taxonomy): domain Bacteria; kingdom Bacillati; phylum Bacillota; class Bacilli; order Caryophanales; family Bacillaceae; genus Bacillus; species Bacillus coreaensis. The sequence continues at coordinate 25,152 of NZ_JBOCCY010000007.1, read as the reverse complement.
CCTTCACACCAGAAAACTGCTTTGATACATCCTTCATACTCATAATAGGTTGTTCATTTATAGATTGATGCTTCGTTTGTTTCTCTTTCGTTCCGTTCATTACTGCCCCTCCCTACATTACATTTGGTGTAAACATAGTGCTCGATATTAGAGCACTATGTTTATCTTTTCATTCCGAGGGGTATGGATTACCACCCACTATATGAATCAACATTTTCTTGAGTAATGAATTCAGTAGGGATAAGAACTTCTGAATCTACTTTCTCTCCATCTATTATTTTTAATGCTAAAGCTACACCATCAATCACCATTTGATTAGGGAACTGTGCTGAAGTACCCGCAAAGCTACCACCTTTATTCAGTGCATCAACTGCAGCAGGAGCACCATCAACACTTACGAGAAAGAACTCATCTTCTCTTCCAGCTTGTTCTTGAGCAATTTGTACTCCGACAGCTTCTTCGTCATTAATGGTAAAAACGGCATCAATTTTCTTATTTGCGGATAATATTCCTTCCATTACAGTTAGCGCCTTCTCACGGTTACCTTCACCGTTCTGGTTAGCAACCACTTTAATGTCAGGATATTTGCTTATCACTTCATTAAAGCCCTTAATTCGATCTGTGACAGCTGATACCGGAGGTCCATCAATAATGACAATATTTCCTTTTTCATTCAATTGCTCTACTAGGTACTCGGCAGCTAATCTCCCCGCTTGAACATTATCTGACATCACAACTGAGTCGATACCACCTTCTGCAAAACCGTCAAGAGCGACAACCGGAATTCCAGCTGCTTTTGCTTGACTAACTGCACCTGCAATCCCAGCCGAATCAAATGGACTTAGTAAAATGAGATCCACTTTCTTTGTAATAAAATCTTCAATTTGAGCCGTTTGCTTTGCCAGATCATGATCTGCACTCACTGTAATGACTTCAGCATCATACTTAGCAGCAACTTCTTCAGCCCCTTTGGACATGGCTACGAAGAATGGATTCCCTAAAGTTGGAACGGTCAACCCAATCTTTAGTTGTTTTTCTTTATCATCAGTATTATTTTCATCCGTAGCATTGGTTGAAGAGCTCTCTCCACTGCTACAAGCATTTAATAAAGTTAAGAGTAATACGAATAATATAATGTGAAATTTCTTCATACTTTTCATGGTATCAAAACCTCCAAATAATAATTTCCTAAAATAATAGTTGTTTTTCAAAATACAAATCTTGAAAAAAAGTTTGTTTTGCCATACCATAAAAATGAGTTCTAAAATTCTAAAGAATTTTAGGCATACTCAAATAGAGGTATGATTTAGGGGTTTTTTTCCATTTGGTCGTGGGTTCCCCTGAATCGTACTTTTTTCTTGCTTTTTTGTTACCGGAAAATAGAAATTCAGTATTTAGTAGATTTTTCCTTTATTATGTATAAGCCTCACCTCCAAAAATAGAGCGCTTTCATAAATCGTTTACATTCATTCATAAACGTGGATGTTTTTGCTCGTTTATGCTCATTTTTGATTATATGTTCTTTTTTACCATTTTTCAATAACAATTTTCAGAAAAGTCAAAATCAATATGGTCTTTTTTTATTTTTCACAAATTTTAATTGACTGAATTATTATTTATTGATAATATCTAACTTAATTCAATACAGCCGCCATGATGGTAGTGGATCATACTATTACCGGAGCAGCTTCTGGAGAGACCGTATGTATGCGGCGCCGAAGGATTCACAATCTCAGGCAAAAGGACAGAAGAGAATGTTTGCATAATAATATTTTGCACACTCTTCTTACCCGAGATTGGAGATACTCCAATCTTTTTTTATTTCAAAAAAACAATGAGGTGGAACGAATGGAAAGAAGACGTGCAGTGGTAAGTGTGATTGGAAAGGACAAGGTTGGCATTATATCAAAAGTGACAACTATTCTCGCTGAAAATAATATGAATATTTTGGATATCAGCCAAACTATTTTACAAGACTTTTTTACCATGATGATGATTATTGACGTGACTGGAAATGAAAATTTGTCAAAACTCCGTGACCAACTGGATTTAGTTGGAGAGGAAATGGACTTAAAAATAAACATTCAGCTTGAAGAGATTTTTCAAGCAATGCATAGAATTTAGTTAGGTGGTGACTGTATATGACAATTGCAATGGATGAAATCCTTCAAACAATACGAATGGTTCAAATGGAAAACCTTGATATCCGAACAGTAACAATGGGAATCAGTCTCCGTGATTGTGCGGATTCAGATTTCGATAAAATGCAGCAAAATGTATTTCATAAAATAACTACTTATGCGAAGGATTTAACGAAAGTAGCAGAAGAAGCAGAAAAGGAATTTGGCGTTCCGATTATTAATAAGCGTATATCTATTACCCCGATTGCTGAAATCCTAGGATGTGCAACCGTTGAACAAACCGTGGAGCTTGCAAAAACGCTTGACCTAGCCGCAAAGCAATTAGGTGTAGATTTTATCGGAGGATTCTCTGCTCTTGTTCACAAAGGATTTTCTAAAGGTGATGAGACCCTACTTAAAGCTTTGCCAGAAGCCCTTAGTGTAACAGAGCGAGTTTGCTCCTCTGTTTCAGTGGCCACCACTCGTACCGGTATCAATATGGATGCGGTTAAGCAATTAGGTTATATTATCAAAGAAGCAGCTGAGCGGACAAAGGATCAAAATGGAATAGCTTGTGCTAAGCTAGTCGTATTTTGTAATCCTGTTGAAGATAATCCATTTATGGCAGGAGCTTTTCATGGAGCTGGAGAAGGAGAAGTTGTTATTAACGTTGGTGTTAGCGGCCCTGGTGTCGTATTGAACGCGTTAAAAAAACACCCACAAGCTGACCTTGGAGAAGTATCTGATATTATTAAAAAAACAGCGTTCAAGATTACACGTGCAGGTGAGCTTATTGGTAGAGTGGTAGCCGAGAGGCTCGGAATTCCGTTTGGAATTATGGACCTCTCTTTGGCTCCTACCAACGCCATTAATGATAGTGTGGCAGAAATTTTAGAGGAAATTGGTCTTGAGCGCGTGGGTACTCATGGAACGATTGCAGCCTTGGCCCTCATGAATGATGCGGTAAAAAAAGGTGGAGCTATGGCCAGTTCTTATGTTGGTGGATTAAGCGGTGCTTTTATCCCGGTCAGTGAAGATAATGGAATGATTCGAGGAATTATCGACGGTGCTTTAAGTTTATCAAAGCTTGAAGCAATGACATGCGTCTGTTCAGTGGGCCTTGATATGATTGCTATAACAGGAGATGTTACCCCTGCTACCCTTTCCGCAATGATTGCAGATGAAGCGGCCATCGGAATGATTAACAAAAAAACAACAGCAGTAAGGGTTATCCCTGTGCCTGGAAAACAAGAAGGAGAAATGGTTGAATTTGGAGGACTTCTTGGGAGAGCACCAGTTATGGGTGTAAATCCATTCAGTTCACAAAAAATGATCAATCGCGGCGGAAGAATTCCCGCACCCCTACAAGCACTGATTAATTAAACTTCTTAGAGTAAAGAAAAACTGTGTTACCTATTTGGTACACAGTTTTTTCTTTCATTTTACTACAACTAGTTTGCCAAATTCGCCGTTAATAGTTTTAACAGCTTCGTATGTCACCATCCTCGCCTAGTAAATTGCAATTAAGGTTTAAAATCCCCTTTTTCTTAGCCATTTTTCACAAAGATTTGGCCAAACTTTTACTTCTGGATGATCCTCCGCTAACCCTAATCCATGTCGACCACTTTCAAATACATGTAGTTCAAGAGGAACGGAATTTCTCCTTAACCCTTTTGCATAGAGGAAGCTGTTCTCCACGTCTACTGATGCATCATCAGCTGTATGCCAAATAAATGCTGGCGGTGTATGCTCATTAATATGTAATTCATTCGATAACAGATAAATTAGTTTTTCACTTGGGTTTTCACCTAAAATATTTAGCTTACTTCCGGCATGAGTGGATTCTCCCATTGTGATCACGGGATAACAAAGAACCGTGACATCAGGCCGACAGCTAATCCGTTCTATAGGCTCTTCGGCCGCCGGATTTCCTAAATCAAAATGTGTTCCTGCGGTGGATGCCAAATGTCCTCCGGCAGAAAATCCTAATATCCCTACCCGGTTTGGATCGATTCTCCAATTAGTAGATTGGTATCTTATCATTCGAATCGCCTTTTGAGCATCACGAAGTGGAAGTGGATGTTTATGAGGAGCGACACGATAATTAAGAACAATCGCAGAAATCCCTATTGAATTGAGCCAATTAGCAACTGGATAAGCCTCATGGCTTGCTCGATGAGAGTAGCCTCCTCCCGGTGCTATAATCATGACTGGATGGGAGCCTTCCCCGTCTAATAAAAACAGTTCTATATTAGGAGACTCCTCTCTATCATTATCTTTGATGTTTGTTGATTTCCATAGTAGTACTTGTTTTGAAACATCTTTCTCCATTACATTCCCTTCTCTCTGAATGGTTTAGGCAAGTCATTAAAAAACGGGTCTCAATAAACTGAGAGCCCGGATTTTACTGTCCTTGTAGTAGTAATTTTGATTTTTGTTCTATTTTCTCAAAGGCCATGGTTGCAGGTTTCATGATAAATAGCGCAAGTAGATTTCCACTATAAAGGATACAAATTGGCGGTGCATAAGAGAGAGCAAAACAAATACCAAAACTACCAATTAACATGTAAAAAGTGGATAGAGGATTCATAATCATGACAAAAAAAGAATTCTTAATCACCTGACCAATTTTCATATCATAATGTACAAAAATTGGAAACATATAAAACAACATACAAACTAAGATAAAAAAAATTAATAAAAATGGAATATAAAGGATCGACACGAAGCTATTCGTTGCTTGAATTACAAAGTGAAAATCGATATACAAAATGACTCCGATCGTAAAAATAATCAATCCGAGAAGATTACTTTTTACGAACTCCTGTTTATATGCAGTCCAGAAGGTCCTAAAAATAGATACATCTTCTTTTCCATACATCCACTTTCGAACAACCGAATACATAGCCACTGTTGCTGGAAAAAAACCAAAAAGGATAAGTCCTAATAAGGAAAATGAAATCCAAAGTATGTTTAAGAAAGCCAGTCTTGATATCCATTCCAATAGTTTATAAAAACCGCCCATAAAAGCAGAGTTTTCCATTTCTCTTCCCTCCTCATTTCCTAAAACTATATATGTCTTTACCACTTCGGGTTTGCTTACACTTCCATTTAAGAAGCGGCAAAGACATAAGGAAAATTACAGAATTGGATGTCCCTATTAGCCTTTAAGTCCACTCGTACTGATTCCTTCCACAACATGACGTTGAAAGAGAAAGAAAATAACAAATACAGGAATTAACGTGACAACCGACATCGCAAACATGGAGCCCCAGTTAGAGACTGTTTCATTACTCAGGAACATATTTAATGCCATGGAAACAGTATACTTTGACGGGCTATTCAAGTATAATACCGGTCCTAATAATGATTCCCAAGTCCAATAGAATGAGAAAATTGATGCCGTAGCTAATGCTGGTTTAATTAATGGCAAAATAATCTTTGTAAATATTTTAAAGGTACCACATCCATCAATAATCGCCGCTTCATCCAACTCTCTCGGAATCGTCCTAATAAATTGTACTAGGAGGAAAATAAAGAACGGATGTCCAAAATAAGCTGGAATGGCCAGTGGCTTAATGGAGTTAAGCCAACCTAACTTAGAGAAGATAATATATTGAGGAACCATTAACACATCGTGTGGAAGCATTAAGGTTACCATCATGATTCCAAACCAAAGCGCTTTTCCTTTAAACTGTAATCGTGCAAACCCAAAGGCAATAAAGGCCGATGATATTACTTGTCCAATTAGTGTAATAACCACCAGAATGGCTGTATTTTTAATAAACACCCCAAAGGAGTTGCCGCCAATCCCTTTCCATCCTTCTGCAAAGTTGGTCCAAATCCAAGGATCTGGGATAAGTGATTTCGCCGTAATGAAGATTGTGTCACTAGGCTTAAATGAACTCATTAGGAGCCAAATAACTGGATACAGCATCAATATAGCAAATCCGCCAACAAGTATATGATAGATCCACCATCTTGGTGACTTTAATTTCAATGTCATGATTATCTGCCTCCTTCTGATTCATAGTGAACCCAGTATTTTGAAGTACTAAATATGACGGCCGTTAAAATTCCCACAATAATCAGCATGACCCATGCCATTGCGGAAGCATAACCCATATTAAAGAACTCGAATCCTTGAATGAATAGATATAAAGAATACAGAAGCGTTCCGTCTAACGGTCCCCCTGTACCTTTGGAAATAATAAAGGCTGGAACAAACGTCATAAATGCAGCAATTGTCTGCATGACCGTGTTGAATAAGATCACTGGGCTTAGCATAGGAAGAGTGATTTTAAAGAATTTCTGAACTCCATTTGCTCCGTCCACGCTCGCTGCTTCATAATAACTCTTTGGAATTCCTTTTAATCCAGCTAAGAAGATTAGCATCGAAGAACCAAACTGCCATACAGATAAGAAGATAAGCATCCATAATGCTGCTGTCGGATTACCAAACCATCTAACGGTTGGAATTCCAATTAATTCTAGTAAAATATTAACAATACCAATATCACCGAACACATTACGCCACATAATCGCAACAGCAACACTGCCTCCGATGAGAGACGGTAAATAGAATAATGAGCGATATAATCCTACTGCTTTTGAAGCGGTATTTAACATCATGGCAATTAACAATGCGAATGCGAGTCGTAAAGGTACTCCAGCAAACACGTATATAAGTGTGACTTTTAATGATTGCCAATAGCGGGGATCGCCTGTAAACATTTTTATGTAGTTGTCTAATCCTATCCACTTTGGTGGTGCAAATAGGTTATAGTTTGTAAATGATAAGTATAAAGATGCAACGATTGGAATGAATGTAAAAGCTAGGAATCCAATAACAAAAGGGCTAATAAAGGCATAACCTGTCAAGTTTTCCTTGATGATACGGCTTCTTTTGCTTATAGAGCGGATGGGAAGATCTGCTTTTGTATTTCCCTTTATCACAGGTGTACTCATTGGTTCATCTCCTTAATTCTTTGACCTCGTTTCCATAAGATGAAAGGACGATAGCTGATCGAAAAGGTGATCAGCTATCTTTGGAATTTATTATTTGTTTTGCGATAAGACGCTTTCAGCCTGCTGTCTAAACTGTATTGCTGCAGCTTCCACTTTAAGATTTCCATAAGCCATTTGTTCAGCTAAACTATCTAGGGTCTCGATGATTTCACCAGCACCTACTGGGTCTGGACCATCAAATGTAGAGCTGTTTCCTTCTGCCCACTCCACATAGTCAAATACTTGAACTTGTGCTGGAGAAAGTAGTGGCTTTAATGCTTCTTTAACAGTTGCTGAACCAGGAACACCACGGTCACCAAGATTTAATTTATTCGCTTCGATATCGTTGATCATGAAGTCAATAAACTTTGCAGCTTCTTCTTTATTTTTCGAATTATTTCCAACAGACCAGAACATACTTGGCTTTAAATATAGGCCTTTATCGCTGTCAGGACCTGGCATTGGAGCAATAGCAAGATCTCTATTCGCAACTTGTTGTAAACCTACGAATTGGTTAGACCATTGCCAAATACCAATCGCATTTTGTGTAACTACAGGATCATCTTCAATCCCTTTCAGTTGAGCCATAAAGTCTGGAGTTGGAACTGCTTTGTCCAGAATTAAATCAGATCTCATATTAAAGAAATCGATGAACAATTGGTCATCTTTATATCCTAAAGAAGCTCCATCTTTGCCGTATAAAGACTCACCCTTCGTTCTTAAATAGTAGTTAAAAAATACATCGGCTTTCATACTTGTATCAACGAATAATCCTGCATCTTTCGCTTTTGCTGCGATATCCAGATAATCATCCCAAGTCCAGTTGTCAGGAATTGAATCTACACCAGCTTTTTGCAGTCCTGCTGGATCATAGTGGAAACCAACCACGTTCACACCTGCGTTAATTCCATAAAGCTTATCCCCTATTTTCCCACCATCGATAACGTTTTCAGAAATATCTGCTGTGTTAATTTCATTACCTACATAAGAAGTAAGATCAGCGATTTGGTTGTTTTGAGCATATTGTGAGAAGTAAGATAAATCCATCTGGATAATATCTGGAAGTTCATTTGCAGCAGCTTGTGGAGCTAACTTCTTCCAATAGTCATCCCACGCAGCATATTCTGCTTCGATTTTTACATTTGGATTTTTTTCTTCATACATTTCAATTATTTTAAGCGTGTAATCATGACGTGGTTGTGAACCCCACCAGGCAATTCGAAGAGTTACTTTTTCATCTTTATTGTCTTCTTTTGGTTCTTCAGACTCATTGCTGCTAGGTGAACTACTGTTACATGCTGCTAAGGAAAAAACTAAAACAAAAGTAAAGATTAATACTAAAAACTTTTTCATTCTTTTTCCCCCTTCTTTTCTCACACTTTTATGTAAGTGTTTACATTTTTATTATGCAACCAATTCTAACTATTCTGAATCCATTTTTCCGTCCTATTTGTTTAAAAATCAGACATTTATTTGAAAACAAAAAAAGACTCCTCGAACAAGTAATATTTCTTGTTCAAAAGAGTCCTTACAACAGGAAAAAGATCTAGTTTTTCTTCGAAAGAATACTATTTGCTTCGGATCTAAACATTTTCGCCCCTTCACTTGGGGTAATCTTTTTAAATAGAATTTGGTCAGAGATATCCTGTAATAAACTGACTACCTCGATAGAGCCTAACGGATCTACTTTTTCCACTTTAGGATTATTATTTTTTACGTGATATACATAATCAAACACTTTTTTCTGGTCTTCGGAAAGTATGGTCACGATTTTCTCGGCAACTGTTGAAGAAACAGGTACTCCTCTATCTCCTTTTATGATTTGATTGGCTTCAATATTATTGATAAAAAAGTTTATAAATAGGGCTGCTGCGTCTTTATTTTTTGAACTCTTAGAAATAGAAAAATGCATGCTTGGTCTTAATGTAAGTCCTTCACCTTGCCCTGGACCGGGAGGGGGAATGAGATCAAGTTCGCGGTTGGCAGTTTCTAAAATACCAATGTATTGATTGGAATACGCCCAGGTCATAGGCGCTAATTTATTTACAAGTAATCCATTCTCTATTCCCTTTATTTGATCTTCTTCATCCGCTCTTGGAAAGGCACCTTTTTCTAGCAATCTTAATTGCATTTCAAAGTAGTCAACAAACAGCTGATCTTCCTCATAGCCTAATCCTGTACCGCTATTATTATATAAATTCATTCCTTTTGTTCGTAAATAATACGAAAAAAACACGTCGACGGATTTCATTCCATTGGTTCCATATATCCCCTTTGTATTATGCACCTTGGAAACAATTTCTTCATAGTCGGCCCATGTCCAGTTGGACTCTGGAAATGAATCTATGGCTGATGACAGTAACTCACGGTCTACAATAATCGCAGGTACATTCACGCCTAGTGGAAATCCATACAATGCTCCACTAACTTTTCCACCCAGAAGAACATCCTCGCTTATATCCTCTGTATTAATCACTCCTTCTTCTATAAAAGGTGACAGGTCCTCAAGCAGATTATTCTCGCTGTATGTTTTCAAATATAGGAGATCCATTTGCACGATATCTGGCAGTTGATTTGCAGCAGCTAACGGAGCCAGCCTTTTCCAATAATCATCCCAATACGCGTACTCTGGTTCAATATTTATATGTGGATATTTTCTTTCAAACAATTCTATTACTTCCATTGTATAATCGTGTCTGGGCTGCTCCCCCCACCACGCAATTTTGATTGTAACTCTATCCTGACCTTTACTTGTTGCCGAATGGAGCAAGTCGAATTTTCCACAACCACCAGCATAAAGCACCATTACTAGGGATAAGGTTGAAAATAATAGTTTTTTCATTGTTATTTCCCCTTTAATATTATTTTTACAGCCCTTGTAACGATTCTCTTTTATATTCTGATGGAGTGAATCCTGTGTGTTTTTTAAAGACCTGACTAAAATATTGAGGGTTTTCACCATACCCAATTTTTTCTGCTATTTCAAACACCTTTACATCGTTTTCTTTTTCAATAAGCTTAATGGCCATTTCAATCCTCTGTTTGGTTAGGTAATTTGAAAACTTTTCTCCAGTTTCTTTTTTAAATAACTTCCCTAAATAATCAGCATTCATATATAGCATCTCATTCGCAACCCAATGTAAGGATAAATGTTGATTCCCAATATGTTTATCAATAATTTCAATGACTTTATTTATAATGGCAGAATGTTTCTTCTTATTTTGGTTATAAAATATAGATGTTATTTCTTCGGCAACGCTTTCAAAAAAGCTTTTCATCGTTTGTATCGTTTCCATTTCTAGCAAGGCGGTTAATTGGACTAAATACTTATTCATTTGTTCTGCTTCACACAAACGAATCATCGAATTAAACAGTTGGATAACGTAAGACTTAGTTGTGTGAATATCCAGTTTTAAATAGATTAGATGATTAATAAAAGCACTGATTTCTTTTTTAACATCCTCCCATGAACCCGATTTTACTAGACGACAATATTTTTGATCATCAAAATAAAAATCTCCTTCTGCTAGATTGAATGGATTGGAGATATCCTTTGTTGTAATGATCCCTCCTTCATTTAAATAAAACCGGTATGCCAGACAATCAAGTGCTTCCTTGTATAATTTATTGGCATGACTAATGCTTCCTTCGTCACTAATAGCAATCGTGCAATCCAATTGATAATATTGAAAAAATGTCTTTTTAATGTTTTCAATTAGTCTATGAAAATTAAGGGTGTCATCATCATCTTCAATTAATAACAATACATTTTGCCCAACTGTACAGCTGAGAATATAAGAGGCCAAAATATGTTCCGCTATATTTTTAATTGCAAACATATGCTCAAAATGGAATTCTCCCTCCAGTTGGAATAAAACGAGCCTTACTTTAATAGAATGTAAATCTAATTGAAATAGTTTATGATAGTAACCTAAATCTTTGTTTTCATATTGATTCGTCACAATCTCCTTTAGCATCTGTTCCTTTGCATAGGGCATAACACTTTCGAGAGTGACTTTCATCTGTTGAACAAATTGTTCCCGTTTTTGTCTTTGTGTTAACTCTTCACAAAGCTCGGTAACTGCATTCATAATCGAGTGTTCATTACATGGTTTTAATAGATAGTGCTTTACTCCATACGCCATTGCCTGTTTTGCGTAATCAAATTCACTAAAACCTGATAGGAGAATAAATCGTATGTGTGGAAACACGCTGTTAACTTTTTCAACAAGCTCTAGCCCGTTCATCCCAGGCATTTTGATATCACTAATAACGATATCTGGTTGTTTTTGTTCAATTACACAGAATGCTTCGATGCCATTTCTTGCCGTTCCTATTAATGTGGTACCTATAGATTCCCAGTCAATTACCTTTGCCATTCCGTCAGTAATGATTCTTTCATCATCTACTAATAAAACCTTATACATAATTTCCCCCCTTATCGAACGGTAGTACGATGATTACTTTTGTTCCTTCATTTGGTATACTTTCAATCCTTACTCCATAGTCTTCTCCGAAAGAAAGCTTTATTCTTTCATCTATATTTGATAACCCTAGCCCTTGTCCTCTAGTTTTCACTTCTCCCCTTTTTAACTTTTCAATAAAGGCAGGCTCCATTCCTGGGCCATTGTCCTCTACAATAAGTTGGAAAGAGTCACGATCAACAATTGAATACACTTCAATTTTACAAGTATCTATCATTGGTTCTAAGGCGTAGTGAATGGCATTTTCTACAAGGGGCTGTAACGTTAATTTTGGAATAGAATATCCATAAAGATCCGTATTCACATTCAATTCAAAATCCAAGCGTTCTTCAAATCGATAACTCTGAATAATAATATAATTTTTAACGATATCAAGCTCTTCCTCTACCGTAATCAATGGTTTTTTTAAAGAGATAGAATTGCGCAATAAAAAACCTAACGCCTCAACCATTTTCGAAATTTGAGTTTGTCCATTACCCTTGGCTAACCAGTTGATAGATTCTAATGTATTGTATAAAAAATGGGGATTAATCTGAGCCTGTAAAGCTTTAAACTCTGTTTCCTTGATTGTTAGCTGCTTAGAAAAAACCTCATGGATCAACTCGTCAATTTGTTGGATCATCGTTTGAAAGTTTTGTTGCAATTTTCCTACTTCATCATCCTGAGTCGTGGAAAATTTGAGCGTTTCCTTTCTGGCCTCTTTAAAATCACCAACCTTAACATGCTGCATTCCAGCTACAAGATTTTCTAAAGGGATCGTTATGTTTCTTGCAAACCTCATCCCTAATACCGTTACAACAGCAAACATTAAAATAAATATAATGATTAAAAATGTTTTTACTAGATTAATATTGTTGAAAATTTGATTAAAAGGTATCGCGTTTACATAACCCCAATCAAAGTAATTTGACTTAATAGAAACTAGAAAGTAATTTTTATTGTCGATTTCTTTTATTTCATAGCCAGAGTCTAATGCTAATAAAGAGTCTTTTTGAAAATTGGTCTCCTTAGGAAGGATAATGTCAGTCTTATCAACAATAAAGAATTCACCATCCATTCTTTTCGAACCTTCTAAAATATTCCCTACAAGCTTATCCATATTTATGTAAATGACGAGAGTACCTAAGGTGTCAAAACTTAAGTTTCTGTATTGTCTAATTTCTCGAGCCGTTGCGATAGTAAAATCATGTTCCTTTGGATTAAGCCAAACATTGCTCCCATCCGCAATTATGGCCATATCGGTAACATACTTTTTTTGTCTCTCGGTTAATTTAACGCTTTTCGGTCCAACAGAGTACTCCTCTCCATTTGCATCAACCAGATACACCGATTGGATGTAAGCTTCTTTATTAACATAGCTAAGAAGTTTATCACTCATTTGGTTACGCAGTCGAAATTTCTCATACTCTGTACCATCTTCCACAATTAATGATAAGTATTGTTGAATTTGTGGATCCGTTAAAATATTATAGGAAACATCCTCCATCCTCTTTAATTCATTCTCTATACTATTTGAAGATGTACTTAACACTTGTGAGGATTTACTATATATTTGTTCATCATACATTCTAAAGGCATAGCTTAATCCAAAGAATGTAAAAGAAAATGAAAGAACCATAATCCATGAAACGAGTACAAAAAGTTTGTATTTTATTTTCAGATTGTCATATCGCCTCTTTAATTGACGAAAAGCCTTTTTCATTAGAGTGATTCTCCATTTTCATATTATAGTAGGTAAAAAGGTACGTATGTAAGCGTCGTCATTTTAACACAAGGAACTCCTTATAAAAATTTGTACGTACGTGTTAATTAAATTTTACCATTATCAAAGTATTTTTCAAAGGAAATAATTAAAGAGTTGGATTTTTCTAAATAATCCGAACATAGTTGTACCATATTCAAACATATAAAATAGCCCCCAAGTACTCAACTCGGGGGCTAAACATTAGCCAACAACTAATAAGGAATATTGTGCAGTATATAAACTCCAGTATAGTCCTTTTTGTTGAATTAATTCCTCGTGTGTCCCTTCTTCACGAATTTTCCCTTTTTCAATAAAAAAGATTCGGGATGCATTTTGAATCGTAGATAGACGGTGAGCAATAATAAAGGAAGTTCTTCCGGAAAGTAATACCTCAAGTCCCTTTTGCAGAGCAAGTTCTGTCTCCGTATCTATAGAAGATGTCGCTTCATCTAAAATAAGGATCTTCGGATCAGCGAGCAAGGCTCTAGCAAAAGAAATCAGCTGCCTTTGTCCATTTGAAAGCTTTGTTCCTCTTTCATTTACCTCCGTATGATAACCCTCTTTTAACTGACTAATAAATTCGTGTACCTGCACTGCCTTTGCAGCCTGCATGACCTCTTCATCAGAAGCTTCTAATCTACCATAACGGATATTCTCCATAATGGTTCCTGAAAAAATAAATGGGTCTTGAAGCATTACCCCCATCTGCTTCCGAAGGGACGAAATACTAACAGACTTTATATCAACATCATCTATTTTTATGACTCCACTATTAATATCATAAAAACGGCTAATCAAATTGACAATCGTTGTTTTCCCGGAGCCTGTTGGACCAACAATGGCAATGGTTTCTCCCGGGTTCACTTTGAAGTTGATACGATCAAGGTTTCTATCGTTTTCTTCATAACCAAAAATGACATTCTCAAATTCTACCTTACCTTTAATAGCACCTAATTCGGTTGCTTCGGGTTCACTCAAGATCGTCGGTTTTTCATCCATCATCTCAAAAATTCGTTCTAAGTAAGCAGATGCATTGATAATCGCATTGTAAAAGTTTCCGATATTAGTTAGCGGCGTCCAAAACATCCAAATATATCCGACAAATGCAACCAAGGCTCCTACTGTAATACCGTTTCCAATCATACTGATGCCAATAACGTAAACCAAAGAAACGGTTAATACCGAAATATTTTCAATCGCAGGCCATAGTAGGAAATGAACCTTAATTGCTTTCATCCATGTTCCTCTATACCCATTGGAGACTCCATGAAAGATTTTCCTGTTTTCTTCCTCTTGGACAAACGCTTGGGTTACTTTAATTCCATTAATGCTTTCATGGATATAAGCATTCATATTCGATTGCTTATTGCTTAAATTTTGCCACGCTTTCCGCTGAGCATTTTTTATTAAGAAAATAATTGCTGCAAGGATCGGAAAACCAGCCATCGCAGCTAAGGTTAACTTGACATCAATTGCAAGCATAAATCCGATAATGACCAGCAAGCTAAAGAGATCCGTAATTAAATTAATTAACCCGTTTGATAATAAATCACTTAAACCATTTACATAATTAACTACTCGCACTAATATTTTGCCATGTGGCCGGCTATCAAAAAATGAAAAAGAAAGCCTTTGTAAGTGTGTAAATAAATCTTTTCTAATTTGTTTTATCACGTCATGACCAATTCGAGACATCATTCGGATTCTGTATTTCATACAAATGCCAGTAATAATTAAGGCCCCAAAATAAATCCCTGCTAAGATCATTAACCCATTAATATCCTTACCTGGAATTTCCTTATCTATTGCCTGTTTGATTAGATATGGACCAATTAAATTCGCACCACTTGCTACAAGCATGATGAGTACAGTTAATAGAATAGTTCTTTTATGAGGTTTCACATACACTAGTAATCTTTTTAGGTGAACGATACTAAAAGGTGTTTCTAGCTCCTCATCTACATTAAACTTATTACGTGCCACTTTATCTCACCTTCCCTGCACTTAGGTGAATATCAAAGTTTCCATACTGGTTTTGAAAAACATGGTAATAGTAGCCTCTTTTTAACAGTAATTCTTCATGATTTCCTTTTTCAATGATTTTGCCATGATTCATTACAAGAATGATATCGCCCTCTTTTACAGATGAAATTCGATGGGCGATAATAAAACAAGTTTTGCTTCGTTGAATAGTTTGAAGAGTGTGTTGAATTTTTTCCTCTGTTTCTATATCCACGCTTGAGGTGGTATCATCCAAAATGAGAATACTTGGGTCTTTCAAAAGGGCTCTTGCAAGTGCGATCCGCTGTTTCTGTCCTCCTGATAATCCTACTCCCCTTTCCCCAACAATCGTGTCATAGCCTTCTGGGAGACTTGTAATAAAATCATGAGCTTCAGCTTTTCTAGCCGCCGCTTGAACATCCTCTAGTGTTGCATTGGGATTGCCATAGGCAATATTTCCTTCAATGGTATCAGAGAATAAAAATATATCCTGCATGACCATTCCCATGGATGACCTTAGTTGATGAATATCCCATTCCTTAACGTTCCTTCCGCCAACTTTAATGGCTCCGTTGGATGTATCATAAAATCTGCTAAGCAAATTCACTAATGTTGATTTTCCTGATCCAGTTGGGCCAATGATTCCCACAGTTTGCCCGGGATGAGCTTCAAAGGTCACATCCTCTAGAACCATTCCGTCACCATAGCTAAAATAAACACGGTCAAACACAACCGTAGCTGAAATCTCCTGCGTGGTACTTTTTTCCATACCATTCTTCATCTTTGATTTTGTTAGTAGCAATTCCTCCACTTTTTCAGCAGAGGCAATAAATCTTTGTACATCATTCATCAACCAACCTGCCATGCGTAAGGGGTTGTTTAACGCCCAAATCAAAGAATTAAAAATGACGAGTTCTCCAATCGTGAGTGAATCATTTATAACCATAATACCGCCGACTAAGATCATTACTACCGTTAAGACACCTGCAAGAGAATCAAGAACAGGTAAATATCTCTCCCATACTTTTGCAGACTTCAAATTTCGATCCATGAAAGCTTCGTTTTCGACTGAAAACTTTTCAATTTCATAACTTTCTTTCGCAAACGCTTTAACCACCCGATTTCCACTGATATTCTCCTGAACGACTGAATTAAGCTTCGCAAACTGATTTCTAATATCCGTAAATGTTGGCTTAACGTCGCGCGATAATCGGAAGGCAAAAAATGCGATCACCGGTGCTATCGATAATATGGCGAATGCCAATGGTGGGTGGATGGTAAACATAAAAACGATAGCAAATATAAAGATGGTTGCATTTTCAAAGATCATATAAATCGTCCAAGCGGTAAAATGACGAATGGCCTCCATGTCACCTGTCATACGAGCCATAATATCTCCTGTTTTGGTACGATCATAGAAAGTAAAATCCAATTGAAGAAGGCGATCATAAAGATTTTCTCTCATTTTAAAAATGACATTTTGAGATATTTTTTCAAACATGATCTGATATCCATATCGAACGGAAGTCCTCACTATCGTCGTACCGACCATTAACGCTACCAAGGTCCATAGCATTTCTATATTTTTTCCATACATCACATCATCAACCATTCTCCCTGCTAGATATGGATTCACCATATTAAGGGCTGACACAGCTAATGCTAATAATAAACCAATACATAACTTTCCTTTAAAATGACGGATATAGCTCCATGCCCAATGTAAGCTATGCATAAACTATCCCCCTGTTATTGTTATAAACTTTCAATCTGTATGAATAGACTCAAACTAAAAATGAGAGACCATTAACTCTACGTAAATAGTCTCTCTTTTTTTCTAGTCTAAATAAAACACCTGCTTTAACTCTGTTGAAACGGGACTGTGATCCGGGTTTGTTTCCATAATGTCCTTCATATACGCCCACCATTTTTGACAAATATCCGTTTTCGCCATCTGATTCCACTTTTCTTCACTCTCAATTTCTACATATGCGAAAAGACTATTAGTCTTCTCATCTAAAAAAATGGAATAGTGATGCGCTCCGTGACTCTTTAATTCAAGCTCCATTTCCGGCCATAATTCATCATGACGTTTTTTGTATTCACCATGACAGCCAGGAAACACTTTCATTACAGATGCTTTACGAATCATCGTTCCTCCTCCTTAAATTGGATCATCTTATATTCAAAGCTCCTGATCTCTAGTTTTCCGGGCTCAACTGCACTATTCGTCAGCAAATCTACACCTGTTTTAGGAATTGTTACAGAACCGCCTTTCCCATCCATATTGATGATAAACCAAACGGTGTACCCATCTCGTTGTCTTGGGGCCACGATGGTACCTTGTGAAACATCGGTTCTCATCGTAAGATTTGCTACCTGTGCATAGTGATCGACTAATTTCTGTAACAGCAAGTCTCCTGCATCTCCTAGTGGCAATGATCCAAGCATGATAATTTTTCCTGCTCCAAGTTGATGCTCCGTTAAGAAGGCTTTCCCTTTAGATAGCCCCTCCTCAATGATTCCAACGGCAGTCTTAGAATTTGCTTCGAACACGGAACTCCAATTCCCTAGTGGTGCAGCCATATCAAAAGCACGCCCGATGCTTCCAGTACCATCCATTGGGTAGGTGTAAAGCACTTCTACACCGGCATACTTTTCTAATTCTCCTAAAGCTCTATCTGTATGAACCGTGTGATGTTCGGTCCGGCCACCTGTTAATGGCCCAGCAATCCAAATCCCCCCCTTTTCTACAAACTCGATTGCCCGAGCGATATAATCGGCTGATAAATACGGGATAAAAGGGGTGAACAACAGTTTATAACCGTCTAAACTCGCTCCTTCTGGAATGACATCACGATGAATTCCCATGGATAAGATTCGTTTATAGAAATCTGTGATTAACGTACGATGATTCAATTCTCGATGCGGCTCGGTCTTTAAGAAGGCCTTGCCCCGGTCAGAATACGTAATAGCCAATTCTGCTTGAGAAGGTGTGGTTGATAAAATAAATGGTTCGATTTCTTTACGCATTTCTTCCACTTCTAACACACTTGAGAATCCAACGGTCGGTTTTCCCCATGTGCTGATTACAGACCCGTGCGGCTGTTCGCAACCTGCACGCTGCTGTCTCCATAACCAATAACAAAACGCTCCAGCACCTAATGCATAGGCAGCAGCTGCTTCTGCTTTTAGATAGCCATTCGGATGAGGAGTAGAATGACTTTCTAACGACGCCGCATAGGATGGACTGGTTTCCATGACCCAAAAATTCTTTCCTTTTTTGAAGTTCCTCCACAAATCATGATTAATCAAATAATTTTCAACATGATCGATGGTGGCATACGTGTCAAATGAAGCAAAGTCCAAGTTTTCGTAAAGCCTTTCGTTGTCTACACTAAAAAAAACAGAGCTATTATGGGTAATAGGTGCATCAGAATACTCTCTAATGATTTCTGCCTGTTCATCGGAAAACTCAGCAATTTTCTCCATTGAAAAAATCTGGTACATCGTACTTAATGATGAGTTGTGTAAGAAAGGAGCAGGACCTGGCTGCGGCACTTGTTCAAAGCTATGGTAATATTCACTCCAAATCTTCGTGCCCCAAGCGTCATTTAGGTTTTCTATTGTTACATAGCGGTACTTTAACCACAGATGCCATTGTTCCTTACATGTTTGACACATGCATTCGCTCACATGACACTTAAACTCATTATCAATCTGCCAACCAATTACCCCAGGCAAGTTTCCGACTGCTTTTGCTAGATTTTCGGTAATCATAGCGGCTCTTTCTCGAAAATAAGGATGGTTGGTACAAGCATGCTGTCTCGAACCATGCCCCATCACCTTCCTGTCTCGATCCATATACATACGCTCTGGGTGATCATGGCTGAACCAGATGGGTGGAGTGGGTGTTGGTGTACACATGACAGACTCGATGCCATTTTCATAGAGTCTTTCGATGATTTTCACAAAAAAGCTTAGCTCAAACTTTCCTTCTTCAGGCTCCATACTTGACCAAGCAAACTCTCCCATTCTGACTACATTAATGCCTACCTGTTTCATTAGCTTAATATCTTCATCGATCACCTTCTCATCCCAAAGCTCCGGGTAATAGGCTGCTCCATGATATAACTTTTTCCCCATATATATCACCTTTTTCTTTTTTGTCAGTCTATCAATCTACTTTTTTAATAAAAGACATGATCGGCAGTTTTAACTCCTTTATTCCTTCTATTACGAGCTTTCCTACTTCCTTTGCTCCAGCCTCACAAAAGTGAGTGTTATCCTGAAGTCCATTCGGATAATTGGGATGTTCATTTTCATGAAACCAAACAAACAATTTCTTCGAATCTTCCGGACCCAATGCTTGATAGAGCTTTTTTGTCTTTTCCCATAAGTTAATCAGTTGTACGTCGAGAGTTTCTGCTAATTGAATCATAGAGCTTGGATAGTCCCCGAGAGTATTAACTAATCGTCCCTGTTCATCAAAATTTCTTCGATGAACAGAAGTAACGAGAATCGGAATCGCACCTTTTTCACGTGCCCCATTTACATATTCCGTCAAGTTTAACGGATAACTTGTAAAAGGCTCGGTACCAAAAGATTTCTGGTCGTTATGTCCAAATTGAATAAATAGGTAATCGTTCGGCTGAATGAACTCAAATATGATATCTAAATACCCTTGCTCAATAAAGGTATTGGTACTTGCTCCACCCTTCGCAAAGTTAAGAACTTTAATATCCTCTGTAAAAAAAGACTGAAACACTTGGCCCCAACCAGCCATTGGTGCCTCACTCCGAGGACAGTTTGCTACGGTCGAATCTCCAGCCAAAAAAAGCCTGATTCGATTAGTTGTTACATCGCTTTTCACCTCTTATCCTCCTTACTGAAAAATTTCTCTTCTAGCCTTTTAGCTAATTCATCATCAGATAATGGATTTCGATGCGTATTTTCCAAATAAATATGCTTCTCTGTTTCTGGCATTAAATATTCCTTGTACCATAAAAAGAATTCCGGACTATCTCCATGCATTCGGACAAATTTCCGAGCTGCATCTAAAGAATAGATCGTACTTTCTATATTGGTTAACCAATCCGCTCGATAAAAATTTTCCCATTTTCCAACTTCCGCACGTTTTAAAGCAAGTTGACCATTTTTATAAGCCCGCAAGGACTGATACAACTGAACAAATGCAACCGGATATTCTTCCTTAACATAGGAAAGATAGGCATTGCATAACGCGATAAATCCTTTACAGCCCGACACATGAAGTTCAACATGTATGATAAATTGGTCATAGAGTCGATTTTGATCTTGTTCAGAAAGCTGATTGGATAATTCATTACATTGTTCTAATAACCGTTCCCACCCATCAACAGCGCTTTCGCATTTTTCTTTAAACCAGCAAACTTGTTCCTTAAAAGGAATCTCACCAGTTGCCCAGATCAGTCTCGGATGAGGAATATTCATTTTTCCTCCTAGCCAATGCCCAATGATTTTTCTTGCTGGATGATGATAAAATTCCTCCCCTGCTTTGTCATCTAAATGGGGACCATAGGAGATTGTTTTTTCAAAGTAGCTTTTGTAAAGCTGTGAGATTTCTTTCGTATGTGATGTATACAGACGATTCATGAACGTTTGTATATGCTCTTCTAGTTTTACTTGGCCATAGGTCCATATTTCTTTCACTACATCCAATGGGTATAGATGAGGACGTATATTGCCGCTATTAACCAGAACATACGAGTTAGCGCCCGCATGTAAAGCCTTTTCTACTTCTTCCTTAATGAGTTCAGGAGAAGAGGGAAACATAGTCAAATGATTAGACGCCTGAAGATCATGAAACGTAATATGATAGTAAATTCCATGTTCACCGAAATCATCCGCAGTCGGCAAAGCCGGTATTCGGTAGTTTTCATTCCCTTGTCTTCTCGACACCATTTTTCCATAGCCGTTATCAGCCCAAATCTTAATAATTCCCTCCGGCACATCGATATGCCCTTCTTTGTATAACTCTGCAATTTCACCGTATAAAGCCATAGAACAAACAGGCTCCTCTACAGATTCACATAACATGTCGTACTGTCGTCGCACCACTTTAGATATCATCTTACCCCGTTTTTCAGGTGTATCGAATTCCGGATCATACAGCCAAAATGGCGCATCCCCTTGACCCCGAAAGGATAACACCCAGACAATTTTGTCCTCTTTCTGATTCTGTATCGCTTCTTCCCATAACGACTCAAATAACGCTGGATGTTTCTTATAGCTTGGTTTTTCACCAGGAAATGCTCTTAAAAACATTTCGGCTCCTAACGGCTCCGCGTGGTGATGGGTTACCCACAATCCCATTTCTGAAGCTAATTTCGTTTGAATCCCATGCCTCGGAAGGTCGGTACCAGGGATAACCATATTTCCTCCGCATCTTAATAACGCTTCAAAAACGGGATACCATACCTCCTTCGTAGGTGGATATTCCTCCTTCCAACCAATCAGACAAACTTCATCGTTCACAAACCAGCCTCGGTACGTTACTGCTTTTTCTGGGGAATCAAAATCAGACGTTGGAATATGTATGTTTGTTTTCGGTTTTATCGGAATTTCCGCCCAATACCAAAAAGGATCAACCTCTAAGTATTGTTGGCTGTAATGCAGCAAACCGTAGATGATTCCTAAATCGTCATACCCGATAATATGACAGGACCCTTTACCGTCCTTTTCCAGAAACCGAAAACCAAAGGCTTCAGGTTTTTGAGGACATTCATCAACTGTTTCAGAATATCTAATAACCATATCTGCTTTTTCTGTGAAATTTGTTTCTAGTAAAGGTGATGTTCCCAGTACCTTTTCATGATCCCGGCTAATCATCTCAACTGCATGCCTGACTGCTGTTGAGACGGTTTTGGGGATAGAAATCATTGAATTTCCATCAATCACCACATACGAAGGTTTCATTTCCTTCCTCCTTTATCACACAATCCATGAATCTATTGATTTAAAAGAACCTGTGGAAGCTTTCTACTACCACAGGTTTCAATGTTTACAAGTCTTTATTCTTCTCTTTTAAGAAGCAGTGATAAAAAGGCTAACACAAGCCCTTGTCCCCAACCCTGGACTCGCTTATAAGGAACTTCTTTGTATCCGTTGGTATCGTACATCACAGCTGTTCCTGCCGATACTCCCAACACCGAACCGTCCTCTCTTATTTGACCAAGGATTGCCTCAACCGATTTTTGAATGTATTTGTTGTATAGTTTCCCTCTTGTTAATAGTGCAGCAGCAATCCCTGCTGATCCTGATGTTTCAAGATAAGAGGTAGGATCGTCTACAATCGTATGCCAAAGACCTGACTCTGATTGTAAGCGCACCAAAGCACTTAATTGATCACGTAATGATCCTTGGATAATCATAAAGGACGGATGCTGAACCTCAATGAGTTCAAGTGCTCTTGCCATTGTATAAGCTGCCCAGCTATTTCCTCTTGCCCAAAAAATCGAGGACATATGATTTTGTGAAATATTATCCCATCCATGATAGTATAGGTTTGTCATGTCATCCTGGAGAAAGGTTTCATGTCCATGGTATTGCTTTAATCCAAAGTTGAAATAATCCTCCCTATCTAACAGATGGCCAATTCTTAACAGAAAATACCCAGCCATAAACATCGTATCCACCCATGCTTGCTCTGGAAATTGATATTTACTTCCGTTAACGGTATGCTGCAGGACACCATCTGCAAAGCGCTCGGCATCATGGAGTAAATAGTCTGCCATTTGAGTGGCATATTCGATATACTTTTCTTCATTCGTTTCCTTGTACAAGGTTAATAGAATATGACCAATGGAAGAAGCATTTACAGTCAGTCTTGGAAGACCATCTTCTAACTCGGCATCGACCCAATCTTTGATATATTGTAAGTACTTCTCCTCACCGGTTACCTCGAATGCTTCTGCTACACCAAATAAAGCAACTCCACCTGGCCAATCCCATCCGAAATCCATTTGAAAGGTCCTTTCAACAACGCGGTCAATGGCCTGTGAAACTTTGTTTTGCTCAAGAATTAATTGTGGCATTCTTATCCTCCTTTTTCTGGTTATCTACTTCGTTAAAGAAACATCTGCATTATTTCGTAATAAGTCTTCTATCTTATATGGCTTATTTTCTTTTACCGAACGCCAAACCCCTTCACCAACTGCAATGGAATACGCTCCTGCTTCTGCACCTGCTAAAATCGAATATGGGCGCATTTGATCGACTCCTAAGAACAGATCCTCCAACAATACTGGATCTCCTCCCCCATGGCCACCTCCTGTTTGGAG
Organism: Bacillus coreaensis; assembly: GCF_050586445.1. NCBI lineage: Bacteria > Bacillati > Bacillota > Bacilli > Caryophanales > Bacillaceae > Bacillus > Bacillus coreaensis. The sequence goes on along the minus strand of NZ_JBOCCY010000007.1, from coordinate 1,475 downwards.
AACATGAATCGTCTCCTTGGCCCCGCCAAATAACGGATAAAACTCAATCGTCTGTTCAGGCACCTCAAACGGAATTCGGCTTGGCTCATGGTATTCAGTGGTTTCAATTCTTCCTTTCGTACCGTTTATCGCTAATCGATAGCCTTCATACGGAAGAGAGAAGTTTACGGAATAACTCAAGAACGCACCTTTGTCATATTTTACAGTCGCTACATATGTATCTTCAATCTCAATAGAATGATCAAAAATACACGAATCCGGACGATAATGCGTATAGTTTTGTGCTGACTTTTCAATGCTATCTGCTTTAATGTGGTCATCTTTCGCATTCACATTATTTCTGCGGTCGGACCAGCGCATATAGTAATGACACAACTGTTTTTCATCGCATGTACTGCAATAACGGTTGTTTGTTGGACTTGGATTAAATTCTCCGTCTTTTCCAAAATAATGTAGGGCTCCATAGGCAAACACTTCTTCGGGTTTTTGATCAAGCCACCAATTGACGAGGTCAAAATGGTGAGTTGATTTATGAATCGATAATCCGCCTGAAAATTCCCTGTTGCGGTTCCATCTTTTGAAATAGCTGGCACCATGGTATGTATCTATATACCAATTCAGATCAACAGACGTGACTTTTCCGATTTTCCCTTCTAAAATCAACTCTTTAATTTTTCGATGGAACGGATTATATCGATAATTGAAGGCAACAATCACTTTCCCTTTGCTCATCTTTTCCGCTTCTATGATTCTTCTAGCATCGTGAGCATTTGTAACCATTGGTTTTTCTGTAATAACGTCTAGGTTTCTCTCTAATCCTTGCAATATATAATTGATATGGGTATCATCTCTACTTGTGACAATCACCGTATCAGGATTTGTTTCGTCGATCATTTGTTGAAAATGATCGGGTTCATAGGTGGGAATCGCTAGTAATTCCGGAAAGCGCTCTTTGCAAAGTTCAATTCTTCGATTATCGGAATCAAGTAATCCTACAATTTGATTATGTGAACCAAATTGTTGAAGGATGGAATAAACGAACATTCCTAATGCTCGATTACTTAATCCGCATACAACAATTTTCTTCATGGTTCTTCCCCCAATTAGTAACCAAAGTTTATTTATAAAGAATATCTGGACTCAAATCTTACTCGCATGAACTTTCCTGTCCGAATCAGCCACGCTTTCGGACTCAAAACCTACTCGAATGAATTTTCCTGTCCGAATCAGACCCGCTTTCAGACTCAAATCTTACTCGCATGAACTTCCCTGTCCGAATCAGACCCGCTTTCGGACTCAAAACCTACTCGCATGAACTTTCCTGTCCGAATCAGACCCGCTTTCGGACTCAAAACCTACTCGCATGAACTTCCCTGTCCGAATCAGCCACGCTTTCGGACTCAAAACCTACTCGCATGAACTTTCCTGTCCGAATCAGCCACGCTTTCGGACTCAAAACCTACTCGCATGAACTT